>RFGE01000349.1 GCA_003696105.1 Deltaproteobacteria bacterium
AAGTTGGCGCCGCCGCGCTGCGGCAGCTTGCGGCCGACGAGGTCCATCGCCTGGATGTGGTTGGTGCCCTCGTAGATCGAGAAGATCTTCGAGTCGCGCAAGTACTGCTCCACCGGGTGATCGCGCAGATAGCCGGCGCCGCCGAACACCTGGATCGCGGTTTCGCACACGCGGAACGCCTGATCCGACGAGTACGCCTTGACGATCGGCACGAGCAGGTCGACCTGTCCCTTGTGGTAGGCGGCCTGTTCGTCGTCCTTGCCGGCGAGCAGCCGCTCCCGATCGGTGTGCGCGCACAGCTTGAGGATCAGCGCGCGAATCCCCTCGACCCGCGCCTTCATGTCGATCAGCATCCGGCGCACGTCCGGGTGCTGGATGATCGGCACCTTCGGTGCGGTCGGGTCCTTCCACTTGGACACGTGCGGGCCCTGCTTGCGCTCCTTGGCGTAGTCGAGCGCCGCCAGGTACGCGGCGGACGCCACGGCCATGCCCTGGACGCCGACGCCGATCCGCGCGAAGTTCATCATGCGGAACATCTGGCTCATGCCGCGGCATTCCTCGGTGCCGACCAGCTCGCCCACGCAGTTGCCGTTTTCGCCGAAGTTGAGCACGCAGGTGGCCGAGCCGTTGATGCCCATCTTGTGCTCGATGCCGCCGACCGTGACGTCGTTGCTGCCACCGGTGAGCTTGTCGCGCGGAACGATGAACAGGCTCAATCCCTTCGTCCCGGGAGGCGCCCCTTCCGTGCGGGCGAGCACCATGTGGATGATGTTCTCGGTCAGGTCGTGGTCGCCCGCCGAGATGAAGATCTTGGTGCCCTCGATCTTGTACGTGCCGTCGGGCTGCTTGATCGCCTTGGTGGTCGCCGCACCGACGTCCGATCCGGCGTGCGGCTCGGTGAGGCACATCGTG
Source organism: Deltaproteobacteria bacterium (assembly GCA_003696105.1). Taxonomy (NCBI): domain Bacteria; kingdom Pseudomonadati; phylum Myxococcota; class Myxococcia; species Deltaproteobacteria bacterium. The sequence continues at coordinate 913 of RFGE01000349.1, forward strand.
CCGGCCCACTTGCCCGAGAACATGTTGTGCACGTAACGACCGACCTGCTCCGGCGTACCGAACGCCGCGATCAGCTCCGCCGCGCCGACGGTCAACCCCGGATACATGGCGAACGCGACGTTGGCGCCCGCGAGGAACTCCTCGGTCGCGATGCCGACCGAAAACGGCGCGCCCGCGCCGCCGTGCTCCTCCGGGGCGCTCACGTTGCGATAGCCGGCCTCGTACAACGCATCCCACGCCTCCTTGAACCCCGGCGGCGTGATGACCTTGCCGTCCACCAACCGGCATCCGACCTCGTCGCCGACGCGGTTGGTCGGCCCGATCTTGTCGCACGCGAACTGGTAGACCTCGTCGATGATCATGTCGACCGCCTCGACGTCCCACTCCTCGAACGGCGGCTGCCCGAGCAGTTCGTCGAGGTGAAACTGTTCGTACAGGCGAAAGCGGATCTCGCGCAGGTCGGCGCGGTACTGGTTGACGGCCTTGGCCACGGGACTCCTCCTGACAAAAGGCTGTGGGCGGCTGAATGAATGCCCATTCAGTTTTGCCATGCGTGGCGCAACGCGTCAAGGCACCGCGTGGTACCGTCGCTGCGATGGCGGACAATGCGTTGATTTCCCTGCAAGACAAGGTGGTCGTGGTCACCGGCGGCAGCCGCGGTATCGGCGCGGCGATCGCCCGCGCGTGCGCGGCCGCCGGCGCGCGGGTCGTGGTGGCGTCGCGCAAGCAGGAGGGCGTCGACGCGGTCGCCGCGGACATCCGCGCCGCGGGCGGCGACGCGCTCGCGGTGGCGGCGCACACCGGCCACGCCGACCAGGTCGACGCGCTGTTTGCGCGCGCGGTCGACGCGTTCGGCCGGGTGGACGGGCTGGTCAACAACGCCGCGACCAACCCGTACTTCGGTCCGATGCTCGGCATCTCCGAGCCCGCGTGGGACAAGACGTTCGAGGTCAACGTCAAGGGCTACTTCTATGCCGCGCGCGCGTTCGTGGCCCACGCGCGGAAGCGCGGCGGCGGCGGCGCCATCGTCAACGTCGCCAGCGTCGCGGGCCGCGGCGCGGCCGCCGCACAGGGTGTATATGCAATGACGAAGGCCGCCGTCATCTCGATGACGCAGACGCTCGCGGTCGAACTCGGCTCCTCCGGCATCCGGGTCAACGCGCTCGCGCCGGGACTGATCGACACAAAATTTGCGTCGGCGCTGGTCCACAACCCGGCGATCGGCGGCGCGATCGCGAAGCAGACGCCGCTGGGGCGCATCGGCCGCCCGGAAGACATCGCCGGCGGCGCGGTCTATTTGCTGTCGGACGCGGCGGCGTTCGTCACGGGCGAGGTGCTCGTCATCGACGGCGGCCTCACGGTCGGCGCGATTCACGTCGGCGCGTGACGCGCGCGGGACCGCGCCGCGGCCCGCCGGCCGGCGGCGGCGAACGCCCTGCCGCGCGCAGGCCGTACTCGCCCTGCGCGACGCGCGTCGTCGCCGCGCGCCAGGCCTTACTCGCCCCGTGCGACGCGCGTCGTCGCCGCGCGGCGAATGAACGGCGCCACCTGGCGGGCCGCGAGCTGATCGAGGACCGCGGCCACGCAGTCGCGCCGCGCGGCGGCGATCGCCGCCGGCGTGTAGGCCGCGCTCACGCGTCCGGTGCCGGTCGCCGACGCCGCCTCCCCGGGGCGCAGCCGCTCGGCCGCGTCGGCGCCGCGCCACACGTTGACCTGCATGCCCACGGTACAGCGCACGTCGGCCCGCCCGCCGCGGCGGGTGACCGCGACGTCGCGCACGCTCGCGTTGACGAAGAACGCCGCGGTTCCCGCGCGGCGCAGCGCGCGCTCGGTCGGCCACCCGTCACGCTGGGTCGCCTGACCGAAGTCGGGCGCCGCCTGGCGCAGCGCGCGGCGCACCGCGACCTGCACGTCGGCCGCCGCGACGCCGGGGGCGCGCGAGGTCGGCGCGCCGATCGCGACGAAGACGCTCGGCAGCGCGCCGTCGGGCGACCGCAAGGCGCGCACCCGCTTGTACGACGCGAGCGCCTTGCGCCGCACGCGCACGTCGGCGTCGGACCGCGCCGCGGCGGCCAGCGCATCGATCGCCGCGTCGCGCTCGCGCGCGGCGACCGACTCGTCGATCAGCCGGCCGAGCGCCGCGGCGGCCAGCGCCCGCACCGTCGCCTCTCGATCGTGGCGCAACGCTTCCGCGAGCGCGCGCACGGCACGCACGTCGCGGCGCTCGGCGAGCCACAGCGCGGCCGACAGCCGCACCTTGAAGGACGGCGACGCGCGAAGCTGCCGCGCGCGCTGCGCGATCCCGTCGGCGCGCGCCGGCGAGGCGACGAACACAACCGCGCCGATCAGCGCGACGACGACGGCCCCTCGCACACGTTCACGGTAACACGCCCGCGCCCTGCCACTCACGCGCTTTCGAGCGTCGACAGCGTGTGGTACATCGGCTCACATGGGCATCGGCCTGAGCCTGGACGCCGCGTGGCAAGTCGCGAGGGTGAGCATCCCGACGGTGATCGAGTCCATCAAGGGCGACGTGTCGCGCGATGTGTGTGACCGTCGCCTGCGCCAGTTCGCCGAGAACATCGTATCGCACGCGCGGATTCGCCTCGACGTGCGCGGCGTCGACCGGGTGCCGACCGACCGGTCGCTCATCTACATGTCCAACCACCAGAGCCACATGGACATTCCGGTGCTGTACGCGACGATGCCGTCGCCGACGGTGCGGATGGTCGCCAAGAAGGAACTGTTCCGCATCCCGATTTTCGGCCAGGCGATGATCGCCGCCGACATGGTGCGCGTTGACCGCAGCAGCCGGCAGGAGGCGATCGCCAGCCTGCGCCGCGCCAGCGCCCTGATCGACAGCGGCGTCAGCCTGTGGATCGCCCCCGAGGGGACTCGCTCGCGCGACGGCAAGATCGGCCCGCTCAAAAAGGGGGGCTTTCATCTGGCGATCGACACCGGCACGCCGATCGTTCCGGTCGCAATCGTCGGCACGCGGAACATCCTGCCGCCCGGATCCATTCGCACGCGCCCGGGCCAGACGGTGCGCGTCACGTTCGGCGCGCCGATCCCGGTCGACGGCGAAACCGTCGACTCGCTCATGCGCAAGGTCGACGCGTTCTTGCGCGAGCACGTCGAAGGCAGCGCGGCACGCGACCCCGGCGACGCGGTGTAAGCGCGGCGGCGGCCGCGCGTTGTCCCGGCATGACGAGGACGACTGCGATGGCGATCGCCGCGGTCGCCGCGTGTGCCTGCGGCGGCGCGAAGGCGGCCTACCGATCGAAGGCGGTCCCGGCCGCGAGCGCGCCGCTCGACCGCTCCGTGTTCGCGCGCGACCCGAACGGCCAGCTCAGCGAAGACGCGCTGCAGCGGGTGTTGGCCAGCGAACTCGAACTCGACCTGCCGGCGCGCATCGGCGTGTTGCCCGTGGTCGACGCGGTCGACTGGCGCGGGCCGAGTCCTTCCTACGATCCCGCTCCGGCGGCGCTCGCCCCGCTCGTGCGCGGGCTGCGCGGCGACGAGCCGTTCTTCCACGTCACCGAGATGATGGCGATCCCGTCGGGTGCGCTCGGCATGGAGGCACTGCGCGAGATCGCGGCGCGCTACCACCTGCGCTACGTGTTGCTGTACCGCGAGAGCATCGCGACGCGCGAGCGCGCCAACCCGTGGGCGATCGGCTACGCGACGATCGTCGGCGCGCTGTTTCTGCCCGGAGACACGCTGTCGGTCGACGGCTACGTCGAGGCGAGCTTGCTGGACGTCAAGACGGGGCTGTTGCTGTTTACCGTGCGCCGGCGCGTATCGGGGCGACGCCGCACGAACGTGTGGCACACCGGCGACAAGCTCGCCGACCTGCGGCGGCGCGCCGCAGAACGCGCCGCGCCGTCGCTGGCCAAAGACGTGCGCCAGGCCGTCTACGAGTTCGAACGCGCCGCCCGCTTCGAACGCCAGCGGCGCCACGACACCGCCCGCCCGGCGGAGGCTGCCGCCGGCACGAGCGAGGCCGTCGCGCCCGACGTACGCCGACGCGGGGCCGGGACGGACGCATCGGCCGCGGACACTCCCGCCGTCCCGAGCGCATGACGGCGTCACCCGGCCACCGGCTCGAGCGTCGCGGCGCAACCCGTCGCTCAGGCGCGGGGAGGCAGTGAGTAGGTCACGGACGCGTGGGCGATCGGCTCGGCGCGGCCGTCGCTGGCCAGCACGACCCGGCCGACGGCGAGTCGCCTGCCGACCTTGAGCAGCTCGCAGTCGGCCACCACGTCGCGCGGCTCCGGCCGGCGCAGGAAGTCGATGTGCAAGCTCGTCGTCACCGCGAGCGCGACCGGCCCGACGACCGCCAGGATCGCGACGTAGGTGGCCAGGTCGGCCAGCGCCATCAGCGTCGGCCCGGACACCGTGCCGCCGGGGCGAAGGTGCGCGTCGCCCACCGGCTGGCGGACGCGCGCGCGACCGCCGCCGGCCGCTTCGATCACGGCGCCCGACGCGACCGCCTGCGGAAACTGGTCGGCCAGCAGCGCCTCGATGGCGGCGACGTCCATTGCGGGTCGGGTCATCGAGCGGACGCTATCAAAGCACTGGACGTCCGCCAAACGCGCTCCGCACCCGCGGGCTCGGACGCGCGGCCGGCGCATTCGCGCGCGCACGGGGGCGCGCGGTCATCGCACGAATCGGCCTGACGACATCGCAACCGCGCGCGCGCGGAGCGATGGACCGCTATAGCGGTCGCGAACTCGCTATCCCGCGCGCGTACCGGGACGCGCGTCGTCCACTGCGTGACGGCTGCAAGGGGCCGGCCTCCGGCCGCGACGGCGAAGCCCCGCGCGGAGGACGTGCTCGCCGGGGGTCGCCAGCGAGACCGCTCGCACCGCGCGCGCGAGCGTGCAGCCCCGCGCCGGTCGTACGCCGTGGCATCACCAACGATTGCGAAAATCCTGCGTGCACAACGACAGGAGAAGAAATCGCTTCGCAGATCGCGGTCGCATTCGCCGGGCCGGCAGTGCCGCGGACGTGGCTCGGCGCTTGCACGGCGCTTCCGCCATGATGAGCCGGCTCCCCTGGATCTTGTGCGGCATGCTCGCGGTGATTTTCACCGTGTTCGCGGCGATCGGCATCGGCAAGCACTTCTCCAACCAGGCCGAGGGCGCGAGCGTCCAGCTCCCGAAGGACTTCACCGCCGAGAGTCGTGAGTGCATCGACTGCCACGACAAGGAGACCCACTCGCTCGTTCAGCAGTGGGGCGACTCGAAGCACTACCGCGCCAAGGTCGGTTGCTTCGAGTGCCACGAGGCCAACGCCGGCGACCCGGACGCGTTCATGCACTACAAGCACCGGATCGCCACCATCGTGTCGCCCAAGGACTGCTCGAAGTGCCACGAGAAGGAGGTCGAAGAGTTCTCCGAGAGCCACCATTCGCAGGGCGCACGGATCCTCGGCTCGCTCGACAACGTGCTCGCCGAGGTCGTCGAGGGCGACAACGGATTCGTTACGCCGGGATTCCCAGAGGGCAACTCGGCCGCGGCGGTCAACGGGTGCTGGCAGTGCCACGGCTCGGAGGTCAAGGTGATCGGCGAGGGCAAGCTCGACCCGGCCACCTGGCCCAACACGGGCATCGGGCGGATCAACCCGGACGGATCCCGCGGCTCGTGTACCGCCTGCCACAGCCGCCACAAGTTCTCGGCCGCGCAGGCGCGCAACCCGGAAAACTGCGGCAAGTGCCACATGGGCCCCGACCACCCGCAGCTCGAGATCTACAACGAGTCCAAGCACGGCATCGCGTTCCGCGCCAACATCGACAAGATGAACCTGGAGGCGCCCAAGTGGGTCGTCGGGGTCGACTACGACGCGGCGCCGACCTGCGCCACCTGCCACATGTCGGCGACGAAGAACCAGCCGGTGACCCACGACGTCGGCATGCGAATCTCGTGGAACAACCGGCCGGCGATCTCCGTGCGCCCCGAAGTGTCCGACAAGAAGATGGGGCTCGCCGGCGCCAACGTCGACTGGAAGACCCGGCGCGCGAACATGGAAGACGTGTGTCTCGCGTGCCACGCCAAGGCGTACGTCGACGCGTTCTATCAGCAGTACGACGCGCTCATCGATTTGTACCACCGCAAGTTCGCCAAGCCCGGTTTGGCGCTCTACGAGGCCGCAAAGCCGCTCCTCGAGCCGGTCAAGTTCGCCAACAAGCTCGACTTCATCTGGTTCGAGTTGTGGCATCACGAGGGCCGGCGGGCGCGCCACGCCGCGTCGATGATGGGGCCCGACTACACCCACTGGCACGGCACCTACGACATCGCGAAGCACTGGTACACGAAGTACATCCCGGAACTGAAGCATCTGATCGAAGACGGCAAGGCGTCTTCCGACGCAGCCAAGAAGTCCGCTGCAGAAGCGCTCGAGAAGCTGCTGAACGAGACGCTCGAGTCGCCCGAACACCGCTGGTACATCGGCAAGATGTCCCCGGAGGAGGCCGCCAAGCGCAAGGCGCGCGCCGAAGAGTTCAAGAAGCGGTACGAGTAACGTGACCCGGATGCGTCAACGCTGGCTCCCCGTCTCGCTCGCCGGCGTCGTCGGGAGCGTCGCCGCCGGGCTGATGGTGGCCACGGTGGTACGCGCCGCGGGCCCTGGCGAGCCCACGACGGCGCCGGCCGACTCGCAAGCGCCCGAGGCGCGCGCGAGAGAGACCGTGGCGCCGGCGAAACCGCGGGTGGTCGTCAATCGGCGTGCTGCCGGCCTGAAGTACTTCCCGTGCTCGGAGTGCCACGACAAGATCGAGCTGCGCACGCCGACCACACCGCCGCGCCCGCCGCACGATCGGATGACCTTCAAACACATGCCGGGTATCGAGATGTGCGTGCAGTGCCACGTGCGCGACGACATGGACTCGCTGCAGCTGTTTACCGAAGAGAAGATCTCGTTCGACGAGTCCGACCGCCTGTGCGGCCAATGCCACCCGGAGAAACACGCCGACTGGGAACTCGGCAGTCACGGCAAGGTCGTGGGATCGTGGCGCGGTACGCGCGTGCGTTACACGTGCGCGGACTGCCATCCGCCGCACGAGCCGGCGTACCGCCACACGCCCACGCTGCCGCCGCCGCCGTTTCCACGGTTCGGGATTCGAAAGACCGAGCCAAGCCATGAGTGACGACAACCGCACTTCCGCGGGCATCGGCCGGCGCGGATTCCTCAAGGGCCTCGCCGCGGGCGCGGCGACCGCGGCCGCGTCCACCGCGGGCTGCGGGAGCTGGGACCAGTTCTTCCAGAAGCACTACAAGGAGATGACCGACGCCGACAAGCGGAAGGTGTTTGCGCGAATCGAGGCCGAACAAAAGCGGCGATTCCACCGCGAGGTCGAGGTCGGTGACTACCCGCCGGTGCCGGGCACCAAGTTCGTCTATTGCATCAGCCTGTCGCTGTGCGACGGCAACCGCAAGTGTGTCGAGGCGTGCGTCAAGGAGAACAACCAGTCCCGCAACCCGGCGATTCAGTACATCAAGGTGGTCGAGCTCGACGCGGGCACGTTCAACCTCGAGCGCGGCGACGCGTACTACGAGGGGCCGACGCCACGGCCGGGAAAAGTCTACCTGCCGATGCAGTGCAACCAGTGCGACGACCCGCCGTGCACCGCCGCCTGCCCGGTCGAGGCAACCTGGAAGGAGCGCGACGGGATCGTCGTCATCGACTACGACTGGTGCATCGGCTGCCGCTACTGCATGGCGGCGTGTCCGTACGAGGCGCGGCGGTTCAACTACCGGGAGCCGAGCATCCCGGCGCGCGATCTCAACCCGCGCCAGGGCTACTTGAGCAACCGCGTGCGGCCCAAGGGAGTGGTCGAGAAGTGCCACTTCTGTTTGCACCGGACGAGGCAGGGCCAGTTCCCGGCGTGCATGGAGGCGTGCCCCACCGGCGCGCGCAAGTTCGGCAACATCCTCGACCCGAACAGCGAGGTGTCGGCCATCCTGCGAGAAAAGCGCGTGTTCGTGCTCAAGGAAGAACTCAACACGATCCCGCAGCTGTACTACTACTTCGACTGACCCGAACCGATGCGGACCTACCTGCGATATCTGCGCGACCTCGTCGGCTACGGCTTCTCCGGCGGCGCGCACTACTACCTGTGGCTCGGGTTTCTCGCTCTGCTGATCGGCATCGGCATCGCGGCGTACGGCGCCCAGCTCGCGCTCGGGCTGAGCGTCACCCACATGAGCGACCAGGTGAGCTGGGGCGCGTACATCGCAAACTTCACGTTCCTGGTGGGCGTTGCGGCGGCGGCAGTGTTGCTGGTCGTACCGACCTACGTGTACGGCAACAAGGACGTCAAGGAAGTGGTGTTGTTGGCCGAGCTCGTGGCCATGACGGCGATGATCATGTGCCTGCTGTTCGTCACCGTCGACCTCGGCCGCCCGGATCGGTTTGCGCACTTGCTACCGGTCCTCGGGCGCCTGAACTTTCCCAGGTCGATGCTCGCATGGGACGTCATCGTGCTCACCGGGTACCTACTGCTCAATCTGCACATCCCCGGCTACCTGCTGTACATGATGTACCTCGGCCGCGAGCCGTCGCGCCGGCTATACCTGCCGTTCGTGTTCATCTCGATCGGCTGGGCCGTGAGCATCCACACGGTCACCGCGTTCCTGTACGGCGGGTTCGGCGGCCGCCCGTTCTGGAACACGGCGATCATGGCGCCGCGGTTCTTGATCAGCGCATTCGCGTCGGGCCCGGCGCTGTTGCTGATCATCTTTTGGGTCATCGATCGCCACGGCGGCATGGCGATCAAGCCCACGGTGTTCCGCATGCTGCGGCGCATCGTCGCGATCACGCTGCCGATCAACTTCTTTCTGCTCGGCTGCGAGCTGTTCAAGGAGTTTTATACCGGCAGCGTCCATGCGACGTCGGCGTGGTACCTGTTCTTCGGCATCCACGGCCACGGCATGCTCGTGCCGTACATCTGGAGCGGTCTTCTGATGGGTATCGCGGCGATGGTCATCTTCAACGTCGAGCGGCTGTACTCGAACGACCGGTGGATGCTCGCAGGCGCCGCGCTGTGCGTGACCGGCGTGTGGATCGAAAAAGGGATGGGGTTGATCATCCCCGGGTTCATCCCGTCGCCCACGGGCGATCTGGTCGAATACTCGCCGTCCGGCATCGAGTTTCTGGTCTGCCTGGGCATCTGGGCGCTCGG
>RFGE01000350.1 GCA_003696105.1 Deltaproteobacteria bacterium
CCTAGGGGGACGGGCGCGCGCGGGCGCGCCGGCGACGCGACGCGACGCGCGGTTCGCCGCACGGACGCGGCGCGCGCGGGCGCGCGTGCGCCCACGTCACGCGCAGCGCGCGGACGTACGCGCCCGTGGGGCGAACGCCGCCCGCAGATGGCCGCCGCCGCCAGCGACGATGCGCACGCGCCTCGCGTCCGGTCGCCTCCGCGGCGGCCGGCGGCAGTGGTAGGGTCGCGCCATGTCCCGCGCCATCCCGAGTCCCGAGTCCCAACGCGTCTTCGCGCCCGGTACGTTCGACGGCCACGTCGCGGTCGTCACCGGCGGCGGCACCGGTATCGGCCTTGCGACCGCGAGCGAACTGGTTCGCCTCGGCGCGCGCGTGGCCATCTGCAGCCGCAAGCGCGACAACGTCGACCGCGGCGTGGCCCAACTCGCGGCGATCGCCGGCGCCGGCCGGGTGTACGGCGCGGTGTGCGACATACGCGAGCCCGACAGCGTCGAGGCGTTCGTCGCCGGCGTGCTCGAGCGGTTCGACACGATCGACATCCTGGTCAACAACGCCGGCGGGCAGTTCCCGTCGCCGGCGCAGATGATCACGCCGAAGGGATTTCACGCCGTGGTGCGCAACAACCTCGTCGGCACGTTCACGATGACGCGCGAGGTGGCGACGCGCGCGATGATCCCGCGCAAGCGCGGCCGCATCTGCAGCGTCACGGCGTGCGTGTATCGCGGTTTCCCCGGCATGGCGCACACCGGTGCGGCGCGCGCCGGCGTCGAGAACCTCACGATGAGCCTCGCGGTCGAGTGGGCTCAGTTCGGCATCACCGTCAACGCGGTGGCACCCGGCATCATCGAGTCCTCTGGCGTCAAGCAATATCCCGCGGAGGTGTTGGAACTCGGCATCCGCAACACGCCGCTCAAGCGCGCCGGCTCCGTCGAAGAGACGGCCGCGTCCATCGTGTTCCTCGTGTCCCCGGCGGCCCAGTTCATCACCGGGGCCGTGCTCCGCGTCGACGGCGGCAAGGCGTTGTGGGGCGACACCTGGGTCATTCCAGACGACGCGTGACCTCTACGGATCCGGTCCCGCGCGGCCCCCGCTCGGGCACCGGTGGCGTTCCGCCGGCCGCCGCGGTTCCGCCGCTGGGCGTCACTCCTCTTGCGACAGTCCGGCTTGCCCGAGCGCCGCGAGCGCGCAACCCACCCCGAACAGCGCTGCCGGCACGAGCGCCACCGCCAACGGCACGTCGAACGCATCCCGCAGTTTCGGCGCGCCGAACAGCGTCACCACCGCGAGCGTCCCCTGCAGCGACACGAAGAACGCCCATCCCGCGCGCCGCCCGCGCAACGATGCCCACGCGAGCCCCAGCTGCGTCACCGCCGTTGCCGCCACCGCGACCCGAAACACGATCGGCGCCGTGCCGGACGCGAACAGATCGATGGCATATGCAACCAACGCCGCCCCCATCGCGAACCCGACGGCCGCGCCGGCGCGGGCCAACGCGCGCGCGCGGTCCGCCGATTTGTCTAGGGCGCGAGACATCCGGGCGACCTGGCTCAGTCTTGTTTTCGCCTGCGGCGCAGGCGGGCCCAGAAGCCGCCCTTGGGCTCGGGCGACGCCGGGGCGGCTGCGTCGTCCGCGGCGGGCGGCGGCGTCGCTGCGTCGGCCGATGCGTCCGCCGCGTCGTCCGTTGCGATGACGATCTCCGGGCCGTCCGTTTCGCGTTTGCCGCGCGTCCCGGCCGGAATGCCGGCGGGCGGCGCGTCCGCGCCCAGCGGTTGCGACGTGCGCGCGATCTGTTGTTCCTGCTGCTCTTTGGCCCATTCGGCGCGAAACCGCGCGCGCATGAAATCCCGCAGCTCTTTTTGGTCGAACCGGTAGCCTTCGAGCAGCTCCTGCAAGTCGTCGCGCAGCTCGGCCGCGGTCTGGTAGCGGTCCTGTACGTCGCGGGCGAGCGCCTTGAGCACGATCGCGTCGAGTCGTTCGTTGACGCGGCGGTTGAACTTGCTCGGCGGCGGCACTTCGGCCTTGCGCACCTTCTCCATCAGCTGGAACTCGGTGTCACCGCGGAACAGCTTCTCCGTGGTGAGCATCTCGTGGAGGATGATTCCGCACGAGAAGATGTCGGTCCGCGCATCCACCGGCATGCCGCGAATCTGCTCCGGCGACATGTAGCTGAACTTGCCCTTGAGCACGCCGATCTCGGACGTGAACTTCATCAGCGCCTGGGCGATGCCGAAGTCCAACAGTTTGACGTCGCCGTCGTACGACAGCCGCACGTTGGACGGCGATACGTCGCGGTTGACCAGGTTCAGCGGTCTGCCGTCGGGGCCGCGAAGGTTGTGCGCGAAGTCGAGCCCCGCTGCGATGCGCGACGCGATGTACACCGCATGGGGCACGGGAATCCTCTGGTTCGCTTCCTGGCAGCGGCGCAGCACCTGCGTCAGGTCGCGGCCGCCGATGTATTCCATCGCGATGTAGTGGCGCCCCTCGATGCGGCCTACCTCGACCGTGCGGACGATGTTCGGATCCCGCAGCAGCATCGCGAGCTGGCCCTCGCGGTTGAACATGTCGACGAACCGCGCCTCGCGCGCGAGTTGCGGCCGCATCACCTTGATGGCCAGCAGGTTGCCCTCGGGATCGTCGCGCAGCCGCGCGCGGTAGACCTCGGCCATCCCGCCGCGCGCGACCAGGCCGAGCAGGTAGTACTTCCCGAATGGAACGGGATCCCCGGGCGACCCGGGTTGGAGCTTCTCGGCTTCCGATGCCCGCTTCACGCTGAGACTCTACTGCGATTTACCAGGCGCCCGCGTCACCCGCCGCGGTTTTTCCACCGCACGACGTACCGGCTGCCGCTGGCGATGCGGACGAACCGCTCCTCGACCACGGCGCCGGTCGGATCCTTCAGCAGCATCCGCAGGGCGCTGCCGTCCGCGGGGACCACGATCCCCAGTTCCTTGACCTCCAGCCCGAGGTCCATCATCGTACCGCGCTGGCGCGCGTTCTCGACCACGATGCGCCCCCACGGGTTCTCGAGTTCGTTGACGACGACCGCCCAGTGAAACTCGAGGTGGGCGTGCTCGCCCTTTTTGACGTCGACCTGCTCGAAATAGGCCATCGCGTAGCGCGCGCTGAAGCACAGCCACGTGTACCGCCCGGGCGCCACCGGCAGGTTCTTGATCGGGAGCTTCCTTCGGACGAGCTGTCCCTCGACCCAGACCTCGTCGCACGGGAGCTTGCTGTCGACCGTGAGGGTGCCCAGCTCGTCGGCCTTGCCGAGCTTCTTGAGTTCCGCCACGACTTCTTTCGCGAACGGACCCGCGGGGCTGCGCCACAGGTAGTCGAGGTAGAACCGCGCGGCCTCGTCCTTGGCGCCGAGCTTCGCGTACGTTCGGCCGATCTCGCGCACGGGGCCGTTCAAGGTCGGGTCGATCGCCAGCGCCATTCGGTAGTACAGCAGCGCGTCGCCGTACTGCTTGCGGGCAAACGCCTTGCGGCCGCGCTTGTACGCGATCGTCGCCTCCTTGCGCGCGTAGTCGGGCCGGTACTCTCGCTGAAACGGGTTTTGGAACTCGCGCAGGCGGGCGACCTGTTCGAGCGCGTAGTCGCGCTTTTCGAGGTCGGTGGTCGCGCGTGCAAACGCCTCGTACACGCGCGCGGCCTCCTCGTACTGGTTGGCGAGGTTCCACGCCTTCGCGAGCTGCAGCGCGCTCGGGTCGGCGTCGCCGCGGGCGGCGCGCAGCCCCGAGTACAGCGACACCGCGCGGGCGTAGCGCTTTTGCTCCATCGCGCGCTCGGCCGGCTTCACGAGGAACTCGGACAGCTCGGCCGGCGGCCGCGTCGTCGGGAAACGCGGCGCCGTCCGCGGCGCCGGCGAGCCCGGCCGCGCCGGCGGC
>RFGE01000351.1 GCA_003696105.1 Deltaproteobacteria bacterium
GGCCTCGTCGCCGGGGTCGGCGCGGTCATGTCCACCGAAGAGGGGCTGCGCAAACTGACGCGCGATCTGTCGCTTCCCAAGGATGTCGCCACCTATCTCGCGTCGACCGCGGCCTCGACGAAAGACGAGGTGCTGCGCATCCTCGCCCGCGAGATCCGCGAGTTCCTCGAGACGGTCAACTTGTCCGAGGAGATCGCGAAGATGCTCACGATGCTGTCGTTCGAGGTCAAGACCGAAATCCGGTTCATCCCGAACGACGAGCGGCTCGGCGGCGTACAGCCGGATGTCAAGGCGCGAGTCGCGCTGAAGCCGCAGACCGGTACGCGCAAGCGGCGGTCGCGGCGGCGCAAGCGGTCGGACTCGGACGCGCCGGCGGAGTAGGGGTGCGGCGCGCGGCTGCGTGGGCACTGGCGATGGCCGCGGTCGCCTGCGGGCGAGCCGGCGGCGAGCCGCCGGCGGCGGCACCACCGGCGACCGAGTCGTCCGGTGCAGCGCGGCGGCCCGCGTCGCCGTCCGTCGTGTTCGTCAACGCCGCCGGCGACGAGCGGCGCGTCGCCGTCGAACTGGCGGTGACTCCTGCCGAGCGCCGGCGCGGATTGATGTTTCGCGAACGGCTCGAGCCGGGGCACGGCATGCTGTTCTTGTTTCCTCGCGAGGAGGTTCAGAGCTTCTGGATGAAGAACACGCTGATCCCGCTCGACATGATCTTCATTCGCTCCGACATGACGGTCGCCGGTGTCGTCGAGCGGGCCGAACCGCGGTCGCTCGAGTCGCGCGCCGTGCCGACTCCGTCTCAGTACGTCCTCGAGGTGCCCGGCGGCTGGGCGCGCGCGAACGGAATCGGCCCCGGGGCGCCGGTACGGTTCGAAGGCGTGCCACCGCCGCCGCCGCGTTGACCGGGCGCGCGATTCGCCAGCCGGCAGGCGGTCGTGTATGGGCGCGCCAGCGAGGTTGCGAGATGCGAGGCGAGGTTCGGCGCACGCACGCAGCGCACGAGGGCGCGTATCGACACACGGAACCGAAGGGCGCGAGGACGTACGCCGCCGATCGCCCGCACATCGCGACCGCAGCCAGCGGCTTTGCGCTACGGCCTCCTTGCGGCTGTCCCTGAATGCCGTGCCCCTCGGGCGAAGTCGGTGGAATCTCGGGCAAGGCGCGACGAAGGCGCTCGGTGCGCCCAAGGAACTGACGAGCACCGCAGCAGGAGGGGGCGGGGACGTAGCACGTGGTGTGCTGTATTCAGGGGCCGCCGCTAGGGGGTGACCGCCGCGATCAGCGCGCCGTCGCGTAGCAGCAACACGCGCTCGACGCATGCGGACCGCGGCGCCTCGAACACCGGGTCGAGCTCGATCGAAAACCGGCTGCCGACCAATGGGCTCGTGAACTTCAGCCCGCGCGATCCGCCGCCGAGCACGCGGATCGTCCGGTCGTACACGCCGGCGCCGACGCTGATGCGTGCGGCGCTCGACTCGGGCGAGTCGGGGGCGACGATCACCCGGATCTCGTCGACGGCGGCGCGGCCCGGCAGGTCCACGGACACGCGCGACGCTTCCGCACAGCCGCTCGGGCGCCGCTTGGTGCGGTCCGCACGCGCACCGGCGGGTGCGAAGGCCAGGCCCGCGATCGCGAGAATCGCCCAGACATGCAGGTGGGGTCGTCGCACGCTACCCGGGGACCCATGCAACTGCGGTGCCCGCAGGTGTGCAGTTACAACAAGCTGAAATTACGCGACGACGGTGCGGTGGCCGGCCGGCGCCGGCCGGTGCCTGGAGGCCCGAGTTGCCGGGTCGCTTGTCCCCGCCGGCTCGACTCTGCCAAAGTCCGCGCGTGGTCGGCATGGTCTATTTCGTGGGCGCGGGGCCGGGCGATCCGGGGTTGCTTACGCAGCGGGGGGCCGCCGTGCTGTCGCGCGCCGACGTCGTGCTGTACGACGGCCTCGTCAACGCAGTGCTGCTCGACCTGGCGCCGGCGTCTGCCGAGCGCGTCTACGTCGGGAAGAAACACTCGGAACTCGGCCCGCCGCGGACGCAGGCCGAGATCAACGCGCTGATGGCGGAGCGCGCGCAGGCGGGCCGCCGGGTGGTGCGGCTCAAGGGCGGCGATCCGTTCGTCTTTGGCCGTGCGGCAGAGGAGATCGAGTACCTCGCCGCGCGCGGCGTCCCGTTCGAGGTGGTCCCCGGAGTGAGCGCAGCCACGGCCGTACCGGCGTATGCCGGGTTTCCGCTGACGGCGCGCGGTGTCGCTGCGACCGTGGCATTTGCAACAGGTCACCGCGCCGCCGAGGCGCCGCCGGTGGACTGGGCCGCGGTCGCGCGCGCGGATACCGCGGTGTTGTTCATGGCGCTGCGCACGCTGCGCGACTGTACGGCGGCACTGATCGCGGCCGGGCGTGCGCCCGACACGCCGGCGGCTGCGATCTACTGGGGCACGACCGCCTCGCAAAGGGTCATCGCATCCACTCTCGGCGCACTCGCCGACGAGGTGGCCGCTGCCGGCTGGCGGCCGCCGGTGCTCGTCGTGGTCGGCGACGTCGTCCGTTACCGCGACGCGATGTCCTGGTACGAGCGGCGGCCGCTGTTCGGCGCCCGCGTGCTGATCC
This sequence comes from Deltaproteobacteria bacterium, assembly GCA_003696105.1. Taxonomy (NCBI): domain Bacteria; kingdom Pseudomonadati; phylum Myxococcota; class Myxococcia; species Deltaproteobacteria bacterium. The sequence goes on from RFGE01000351.1 coordinate 2,600, forward strand.
CGCGCCGGCTCGAGCAGGCCGGTGCGTTTGCGTCGGCGCTCGCCGAACGTGGCGCGCAGCCGCTGTTCGCGCCGGTCACTCGGCTCGTCGCGCCGTCCGATCGAGGGCCGCTCGAAAAGGCGATCGATCGCCTCGATGCATACGAGTGGGTCGTCTTCACCAGTGCCAACGCGGTCGAACGCTGGTTCGACGAGCTCGCGTCTCACCATCGCGACGCACGCGCGCTGGGGCTCGCGCGGATCGCGTGTGTCGGCCCGGCGACGGCGCGTTCGCTCGCCGCCCGCGGCATTCGCGCCGATGTCGTGCCGGCGCACGGCGACGCCGCCGCCCTGGCGCGCGCGATCGTCGCGGTCGCCGGGGGCGAGCTGCGTTCGGCGCGCGTGCTCGTACCACGCGCCGAGCACGGTCGCGACGAGGCGGTGGTCGCACTGCGCGACGCCGGCGCCGAGGTCGACGTCGTGGCCGTCTACCGCACGCAGACCGCGGCGCCGGACGACCCGGCGATCCAGCTCGGCCTCCGGGAGCTGCGAGCCGGCCGCGTCGACGTGGCGGCGTTCTTCGCACCGTCGCAGGTGCGCGCGCTCGCGGACCTGCTCGGCGATGGAGCCGCCGACCGGATCGCTGCCTGCCGCGTGATCGCCGCGATCGGGCCGACGACCGCGCGCGCCGTCGAACGCCTCGGCGTGCGCGTCGACCTGGTGCCGTCGTCGCCGGACGCCGAGGTGTTGGCACGCGAGCTCGCGGAGACGTATAACCGGCGGTAATGCAATTTCCTGACTTCCGCGCGCGCCGCATGCGCCGCACCGAGGGCCTGCGGCGGCTGATCCGCGAGACCCATCTGTCGGTCGATTCGCTCGTCTACCCGCTGTTCGTCGTGCCCGGGACCGACGTCCGGCGGGAAATTCCGTCGATGCCGGGCCAGTACAACCTGTCGGTCGACCGAGCAGTCGACGCCGCCCGCGCAACCTACGATCTCGGCATCCCGGCGGTCATCCTATTCGGCGTGCCGGAAACGAAGGACGCCGTCGGCAGCGAGGCGTGGAAGGACAGCGGCGTCGTCCAGCGCGCGATCCGCGCCATCAAGAAGGCGGTGCCCGATCTGGTCGTCATTGCGGATGCGTGTTTCTGCGAGTACACCGACCACGGCCACTGCGGCGTGCTGGTCGACGGCGAACTCGACAACGACGCATCTCTCGACAACCTTGCCCGGACGGTCGTCTCGTACGCGCGAGCCGGTGTCGACGTGGTCGCCCCGTCGGGCATGCTCGACGGCTTCGTCACCGCGTGTCGCGAGGCGCTCGACGAGTACAACTTCGATCACGTCCCGATTCTCGCGTATTCGGCCAAGTATGCCTCGGCGTATTACGGACCGTTTCGCGATGCCGTCGACAGCGCGCCGCGCCACGGCGATCGCCGCGGGTACCAGATGGATCCGGCAAACGCCCGAGAGGCGCTGCGCGAAGTGACGGCCGACATCGCCGAGGGGGCCGACGTCGTGATGGTGAAACCCGCGCTCGCGTATCTCGATGTGATCGCGCGCGTGCGCGACGAGGTCGACCTTCCGGTGGCAGCCTACAACGTCAGCGGTGAGTACGCGATGGTCAAGGCTGCGGCCGAGCGCGGCTGGATCGACTACGACCGCGTAGTGATGGAGACGCTATTGGCGATGCGCCGCGCGGGAGCCGACATCATCATCACCTACCACGCGCATGACGCCGCACGGTTGTTGCAGAAATGATCGAGTACAAGTTCGTCGAGTTGTCCTCGGTAACGGACGAGCAGATCGAGGCGATCGTCAACGAGTGGGTGCGCAAAGGCTGGCGGCTCGACGCGATTCACTTTGCAATGCGCGAGGCGAGCCACCGCCCCGCGATGGCGTTCATCCGGTTCGTCCGCGACGTGCCAGACCCCGGTGGCAGTGCGCCGCCCGCCGCCGACTGACGGGGACTCAACATTCGCCGTGTGGAGCGTGTTGTTCGAACGCCTGTGCGACGAGATCGCGCAGGGTTAGCGGCGAAAACGGCTTCTCGACGTACAGGTGGATGCCAGCTTGCTGGACGACCGGATCGGCTTCACTGTACTCCGAAAAGCCCGTAATCAACACGCGGAGAGCGTTCGGTAGCTCGCGCCGCGCGTGTGCGAGCAGTTCGACGCCGGTCATGTTCGGCATGCGCTGATCGGTCACGATGACGTCGGGATGCCTCGCTCGGGCGAGTTCGAGCGCTGCGGCGCCGTCGCTCGCGTGCAGGACCTCGTATTCGCGCTTGAACAGGCGCGATAGCACGCGCAGCACGCGCGGCTCGTCATCCACGATCAGCATGGTCTTGCGACGGGTCATCGGGCCACCTCAGCAGGAGAGCGGAAAGTCGATCGGGCTCGATCGGCTTGTCGAGTTTCGGATTTGGCAACGCGGCGAGCGCTTCGCGCGCACTCGGGGTGAACGCGCCGCCGGTCATGAACACGATGCGCGCGGCGACATCGACATCGATCGCGCGTAGCGCTTCGTATACGTCGATGCCCGAGATCGACGGCATCATCACGTCGACCAGAATCAGGTCAAAGGTGCGGCGCGCTGCCAGCTCAATCGCGGCGTCACCGCGGTCGACGGCGATCACCTCGTGGCCTCGCAACATGCGGCACAGCGCCGAGCCGACGGCCGGCTCATCGTCGACGACGAGGATCCTGCGGCGCGGCTGGCCGGTCGCGCGACGTGCCCGCGGTGGCGTCGGCCGGGCGGCCGGCGCGCCGGTGGCCGCCGGCAGCACGATGCGCGCGATCGCGCCGCCTTCCGGTCGGTTGGTCAAGCTCAGGTGGCCGCCGAACGAGGTGACGATGCCGTGACAGATGGACAGGCCGAGTCCGGTGCCGACGCCCACCGGCTTGGTGGTGAAAAACGGATCGAACAAACGGTCGGCGATGTCGTCTGGAATACCCGGTCCCGTGTCGGCGACGGCAATTTCGACGTGGCTGCCGAGCGACGTGGCCGTGACCTCGATGATGCAGTCTCGAGTGCGGTCGCCGTCGCCGTCGCCGTCGGTGCGGTCGATGTCGTCAAACGACTGCGCGGCGTTTACCAGCAAGTTGAGCAGCACCTGGACGAGGCGGCCCTCGTTGGCGAGGACGTGCGGTACTTCACCGAGGTTGATCGCGAGCCGAGCGCGGTGACGGATCTCGTTGCGCGCCAGATTCGCCGCTTGGGCGGCGACGGCGGCGACGGAAACCGCATGCGTCGCGTTGTCGTCCGCGCGCGAAAATGCTTTCAGATCGCGAACGATCTGGCGGATGCGCTCGGCGCCTTCGTGCGCCTCGGCGAGCATGTCGGCCAGGTCGTGCGCTGCTTCCTCATCGCCGTCGAGCGCGCGGCGGAGTTCGTCGCGTGCCGTCGCCACGTTGCCGATGACGTAGGTGAGCGGATTGTTGATCTCGTGCGCGACGCCGGCGGCGAGTGTGCCTACGGAGGCGAGTCGGTCGGCGGCGATGAGCTGCCGTTGCAACTCCGTGCGTTCGGCGACGTCGCGGATGATCGCGAGGACGCCGCGGCGACCGTCGAGGATGAACGGCAGGCAAGCCACCTCCCCGACGAGTGTGCGCCCTGAACGGTGAACGAACCGCATCTCGCATGCCGACGTCTGCTGGCGATCGTCGGGGGTTTCGAGCAACACGGCGCGAGCGTCGCCGGCGTCGGCGGGCGCCACGAGGTCGAGCACGTGCCGGCCGAGCAGTTCGTCGGGCTCGTAGCCGAAGTAGTCGACCGCTGCGCGATTGACGAACTCGATGCGCGCGTCGGCGTACAGCAAAACGGAGTCCGGCAGTCCGTCGACGATTCGTCGCACGTTCGCCAGAGCTGCCGCCAGCTCCTCGGTGCGCGCGGCCACCGACCGCTCGAGATCGGCGTGCAAGTCGGCGGACCGCCGCGTGAGGAGGTAGTTGAGCACCAGCACGGCCACGACCAGGGCGAACTCGAGCACTCGAACGGAGCGGACGAACCCAGCTTGCATTGCGAGGTCGTTGGTGGCGGCCGCGCCCAGCAGAGGCGCGAGCGTGCGGCTAGCGGCGAGCCGCCTTATCGCGTCGCTCGGACCATGCGCGCCGGCGCGTTGCGCCGCGCGGGCGACGGCGACCGCGATCGCAATCACGTAGGCGACCAGCGCCACCGCCGCCGCGGGCGCCACGCGCGGCGTGTAGAAGGTCGAGCCGAGCAGGTCGCGGAACGCATGCACATCGCGCGTCATCACGGGAGCGCCGAGCCACGGCAGCAGCACCAGCGATGCCGCTCCGACCTGCACCGCGCGCATGCGTCGCGACACGGGCACGTCGGCCAGCGCCCAGACCGCGCCCAATGCGATCGGCGCCAGGGCGAGTCCGAACGCCATCTGGAGGCGCGCCCACTGCAGCGACCACGCCGCGTCGGTCGTGGTGGCCTGAGCGTACCGGGACAGGGTGAATCCGAGGGCGGCCGCTGCCAACCCCGCGGTATAGCCGTGCAGCGCCGCGCTGCGGCCGGTCGACGCGCGCGCGACCCAACTTTGATGGAGGGCGACGAATAGTGCACAGCCCGCGACCACCAGCCGCATGTCGTTGGCGAGATCGACCCAGTTCACCGGTACCGTAGCGATCGGCCGGACCGCGAGTTTCTGTAGGGCGTGCGCGCAGATAGCCCGCGCGGCGGTAGGCGACTTGACCGTTACGGGGACGACGACGGCGGCGTACGACCGCGATCGCCGATTCGCGGCGAGCCGGTGGGCAGTCGCCCCAGCGGCAGGGCCAACCCGGCGCACCGGAATATCGGACGGGCCCGCGAGGGATCCTGGTCGGCCGGGCGACGGGCGTGCGCTCGGGCGAGGACGTGTGCGTCGTCGGGCGCGCGCCAACGGGCCGCGCGTGTGCCCCTGCGCGCGCGCGCCGGACAGCGCACGGGCAGTCCCGCGCGCGAACCGGCTAGGCGCTGTCCCCGGATGCAGTGCGACTCCGGCGAAGTCGTGGAATCTCGGGCATGGCGCGACGAAGGCGCCGGGTGGGCCCAAGGAACCGCCGCGCAACGCCGCGCGAGGTTTCAGGGGGATTGGCATGTGGTGGCCAGTACTGGGGGACGGCCCTTAGGGCGCGGGCGCCAACTCGAGCGTGTAGGGCGCGTCGAGGGCCGCGCTCGGCAGCGCAGCGGTGCGGGGGCGCGCCGGCTCCACTCGCACGATGGTGCCGGCGGCGAGTTCGAGGACGGCCGAGCCGGTGCGCGCGCGATCGGCGCCGATCCGCAGCGCCAGCGGCAGCCCGCCGGCGCCGCTGACGGTCACCCGGTAGCGGCCCGTCGGCCCGGTGAAGCGATATGCATCGACGTCGCCGGCGCGGTCGACGTAGCCCGTTGTCGCACCGATCGCGATCGGTACCGCGTTGCTGTCCATGTCGTTGGGTTCCACTTCCGTGCCCGGTGTCGCGTCCGTCAAGCTCGCCGTGAGCGTGTAGGTGTCGCTCACGTTCTCCGTCGGCAGCCCGGTGACGTGCGCCTGCGTGACCACCAGGATCACCGGCTCGGTCACCCGGTAGTTGCGCAACCACTCATCGCCGCCGACGCGTCGCTCGTCGGCCCGTGCGAGGAAGTGGCCGTCGGCCGAGTGCAGGTAAAGCGCGATATCGATGTTGGGCAGTCCGGTGACGTGCGCCGTCAGGGTTTGGCTGCCATCCGGCCGGGGCCGCTGCACCAGTGCGTACACGTCGCGATCGGGCTCCGACCGGCTGATTCGCTTGCCCAGATAGCCGGTGACCGGAACGCCCGATGCGATCGGCGTCGCCTGATCCGGCTCGTTGTTCGGCTCGACCTCGACCGTTCGGGGCCCGGCCGGGCGCATCCACAACAGGTACGCGGCCATTGCGGCCGCGGCCGAGACGACCGCCGGTATGGCCACCAGGCGCGCGATCCGTCGCCGACGCAGGCGGCGCTCGAACTGGTCGATGTCGTCCCGATTGAGTCGTTGTTCCGGATCGATTCCGAAGTCGATGTCGACCGGCGCAACGGCAGCCGGGGTCCCCGCCGGCGTCCGCTGCCAACTCGACCCGCTCGGCAACAGTGGCGGCGGTTCGCCGCATGCATCCGCGTACGCTTGGTCGATGGCGGCGCGCAGTTCCTCGACGGTCTGGAACCGGCGCGTGCGGTCCTTTTCGAGGGCGCGCATGACCAACGCGTCCACACCGGGAGGAATGGTTCGGTCGGGAGCGCGCCTAGACGGTGGCACCAACTCTGCGGTGAGATGCTGGGTGAGCACGCCGACCGGCGTCTGCGCGCGATACGGTGGCTCGCCGGTGAGCATGCGGTAGAGCACCGCTCCGAGCGAGTAAATGTCGGCGCGCGCGTCGACGTCTTCGCCGCGGATCTGCTCGGGGGACATGTAGTAGGGCGTTCCGACGATCGACCCACTATCGGTTACTTCCGCGAGCTCTTCGCGCTCCTGGATCTTGGCGAGTCCGAAGTCGAGCACCTTGATGAAGTCGGCACCGTCGCGCGTGCGCGTCACGATCACGTTCTCCGGCTTCAGATCGCGGTGGATGACCTGCACCGCATGTGCCTCTGCCAAGGCGGCACAGATTTGATGCATGATCAACGCGGCGCGCGTGAAGGGCATCGGGCCTTCGCGCTTGAGCACGACGCCAAGGTCGTCGCCCTTGACGAACTCCATGACCAGATACAGCGCTCCGCGCGCGGTACCGAAGTCGAATACCTGTACCGTGTTCGGGTGCGATAGGCGCGATACCGCCTGCGCTTCTCGGCGGAATCGCCGCACGACGTCGCGCTCTTCGCTCAGCTCGCGGTGCAGCACCTTCATCGCCGCGACCTTGCCCATCCGCTCGTGGACGATGCGGTAGACCACACCCATCCCACCGCGTCCGATGCGCTCGATTACGCGGTAGCGACCGTCGACGACCGTGCCGATCCACGCGTCATCTTGCGTGTCCGCGCGCGGGGGCCGGTGTGCGCTCGCCGCCGTTCCGTCGTCGCGTCGGTACAGCAGCGACGACACCTGATGCATGTCGGCGCCGCACTGGCCGCAAAAATTGCTGTCGACGTCGTACGCCGCCTTGCAGTTCGGGCAGAAGAACTTGGGAGACGGCGTGTTCATGCCACGGCAGCGAGATCGTATCGCTGTGCGGTCGACCGGGTCAAACGACACCTAGTGGGCATGCCCCGGCAGAGGCTGAGCGCGGCGCCGAGGCCCCCGCCCGCCGGCGGCGGCCTTGTCCCCGCCGGCCGGCACGACGATACGGCGCCACGCGACGCGGCGGTCGCGCACGGTGACGACGAGCGCTCTCGCGCCGGCGATGCGGTCGTCGGGCAGCCACAGCGGCGCGCCGTCGGCCGCGCCCGCGGCCACGATGACGGGCGGGCCGGTGACGACCGCCGACCCGGTCCGGGCGCCCAGCGCCGCTTCGTCGACGACTGCGTGGACGACCGCGATCGGCCGCGTCGCGCGCGTCGCGGTGGCGATCTCCGGCTCGCCGACGTGGACGCCGCCGAGCGCCACGTCACTGGCGGCATCGCCCGCCTGGCGCGGCGGAGCATAGCTGGCGAGCACGCGGGGGGCCGGGCGAAGCGCGAAGGCGGCGGCAAACGCGTCGATGTCGTCGGCGGTGTGGACGCAGCCGTCGGCGCCGGCGGCGAGTTGGCCGGCGGCGGCGACGCCGGGAAGCGTGCCGACGACGGCGCCGTCGATTTCCACGATCCGCACCGCCGAGCCGTCGACTACCGCCGCGCCGTCGCGCGCGAGGGCGGCGACGGCGGCGCGGTGCGCCGGCACGGATTCGGTCGCGCCCGGCATCGCGATCGTGATCCATGGTGCGCCGCGGACGATCTCGGCGAGCGACCGCGCGATATCCTCCTCGACGGTGCCCATGCCCCCCAACGAAACGACCGCGTCGACGCGCGCGCGTTCGAACTCGGCTCGAATCTGCTGTAAGTTGTGCAGCGCGGCCGGCGTCGGGGCGCGCACGTCCGCGACGACGCCGAGCGTCAACGTGCGGTCGCCACCGGTGACGCGCAATACGGCGCCGCGCCGGTCTGCGCGGCGGCCTGTCGGCGTCGCGATGGAGCCCGCGTGCTCCGCCTGCGCGTCGACGTTCCAACGGGCGCAGCGGAATGGCGCGCGCATCGCGTCCGCGCGTGCCAATGCGGCTGCGACGCCGGCCGCCGCCGTGCGGCCCGCGACGCCACCCGGCCCTGCCGGATCGGCGGATGGTCCCGGGAGCAACTTCCACCAGGCCGCGGCGACGATAACGGCGGCTCCGGCGACCGCGGCCGTTGTCGCAGCGGCGCGGCGGCTCACGGTCGGCCGTCAGTGACCTTGCCGCCGAGCCGCGTCCACAGGGCGCGCACCTTCGGCGAGTGATCGTACGCGCTCAGCGCGCGGTCGGGGGCACGGGCGAGCGCCTTCTCGAACACTGCGCGCGCGGAATCCTCGTCGTCGAACGCCATGTACGCGGTGCCGAGCAGGATGCCGACGTCAGCGGCCAGGTCGCTCGGAAGGTAGTCGAGGTCGAGTTCGACGAGGGCTTTCTTGATGGCAGCGAAGTCGCCCTCGCGCAGTGCCGCCCGCGCAGCCGGCAGCGCGCGTTCGGCAAGCTGCTCCATCTCGTGGCGACGCCGCTCGCGTGCGGCCGACTGGTCGTCGATGGCGGGTAACCGCTCGCGGCGGACGCGAACGTTGAAGATGGGAATGACGATCTTGTCCCCGCGCTCGAGTTGGTCGGCGTCCGTAAAGTTGTATCGCTTGAGCAGCGACGCCTTGTCGCGGTCGCCGAGATAGGCCGCGGCGATGCTCTCCAGCGTCTCCGTCGCCTGTGCCGTGTGAGTGACGTGAAATGGCACGAACAGGCGCAGGCCGGCCGGCAGCGTCGTGCCTGCGGGCAGGTTGTTGAATGCGGCGAGGAACTCGGCGCGCCGCGCATCGCCCATGTAGCGCTCCGCGAGTTCTGCGAACGTGTCGCCCGCTTCCGTCGTCAGTTCGCGCTGAATCGGGATGCGCAGGCGCTCGCCGGGCTTCAGCTTGCGCGGGTGCGTCATCCCGTTGGCCTTCATGATGAACACGGCGTGTTGCCGGTCGCCGTAGTACTCGGCGGCGAGTAGCTCGAGCGTGTCGCCCTTGCGCACCTTCACGCGGATGGTGTCGAGCTTCTGCGCGCGGGCGACAGACGGGGCCACGGCAGCGATTGCCAACGCGACCGCTGCGGTGGCCAGCGGCGCTCTCCTCGACATCGGCGTCATCGGCGGGTCCCCCGCTTCTCGAAGTCCACGACCAAGTCGACCGACTCGCCGGGGGGCACGTACAGGCGACGCTCGACCGGTTCGAAGAAGTCGTTTTCGACGACCACGTCGTGCTCGCCCGCGGGGACTTCGATCGGCCGTGCGACCGGCGTCACCGCGGCGAGCTTGCCGTCGATGTGCAGGCGCGCCCACGGGTACGCATGAAACACCAGGCGTCCTGCCGGTGGCGGCGCGGCGGCGAGTTCGGCCGCGCGTGGGCTCTTGCCGATGGGCGCCAGGTGGATGAGGCCGACGACAAACGCGAGCAGCGCCACCACGGTCGCCTGGAACTGGAGCCCGCGGCGTACGACCTGGCGGGCGGCGCGCGCTTGCGGCGTGAGCGGCGCACCGGCGGGGCCTCCGACCGCCGGGTTGAGGTACTCGTCGGCCTCCAGCTGCGTGATGATGTCCTGGTTCTTGAGGAACAGCACCAGCCGCGCGTGGTAGTTCATCTCCACGTGCTTGGCGAGAAACCGCTCGAGCGCCATCACCAGGTCCTGCGCAGACCGGTACCGGTCGCGCGGCAGCTTTTGCATGCACTTGGCCATGATCCGCTCGAGCTCGCGCGGGATGTCCGGGTTGAGCTTGCGCGGGCTTTCGTACTTCTCGAGGCGGATCTTGTGCATGACGGACTTCTGTTCGTCCTCGACGAACGGTTTGCGCCCGGTGCACATCTGGTAGAGCACGATTCCGAGCGAGAAGATGTCGGAACGCGCGTCGAGTTTGTCGCCGAGGATCTGCTCCGGCGACATGTACGACGGTGTGCCGATGCCCGTCCCCGCGTCGGTGAGGTCGGCGCCGTACGTCTTGTCGCGCGCGATGCCGAAGTCCATCAGCTTCACGCCGCCCTGGCGCGCGATCATGATGTTCGCCGGCTTGATGTCGCGGTGAATGATTCCCCGGTAGTGGATGTAGTCGAGCGCCCGCGCGACCTGCATCGCGATGATCGCCGCTACGTCGTACGGGATTCGCCCGCACCTTTCGAGCAGATCGTACAGGTCGATCCCTTCGACGTACTCCATCACGATGAACAGCGCGCCGCGCTCTTCGATGTAGTCGTAGACGTGGATGATGTTTTCGTGCTGGAGGTTGGCCAGCGACTGCGCTTCGCGCTCGAACCGGGTCACGATGTGCGGCTCGGCCGCGGCGGAGGTCTTGAGCGCCTTGATGGCGACCGTCCGGTTCAGGGAGTCCTGTATGGCGCGGTACACGACGGCCATCCCGCCGGACGCCACCTCGTCCACGATGCGACAGTTCCCGATTCGCTCGAGCATGGGTCGACCGGTTCCACTTTAGCCCGAACCTCGCGGTCGCGCCGGTGGCGACCGGCCGAGCCGCCGCCGTTCCGGTTCCCAACCGACCGGGTGTCCGCGCAACTGCGCTTGTTTCTTTGTGATTTTCACTGGTTATGTGGTTCTCGGACCAGGGACCGGCCGCCGCAACGCACGCCGGCACGACCGGCGCCGGCGGTACGCTCATGGAGCGGTCGTCCGAGCCCCCGCCCCCGCGATCACCCGGCTGGGCCGCGGCGCGCCCGATTCGCCAGCCGGAGGAGGCGTCGCGCGGGGCGGGCCGGCGCGACGTCGCGCTCTGCGCGCCGACAAAACCGCGAGCGATTTCCGCGTGTTGCGCTGTATGTGGCGCGTCCGTACGGCGGCGAGATTTTTTCGCGAAAAACAGTGTTGACACGCCAGGTCGGCGACTGTATATGTCTACGCCCTCGCAGCGATTCCCTTCGGGGCTCGCGGCAACCGAGGCTAGATTCGTTGGTCCGGTCTCTGAAAACTAAATAGCGAAGACGAGTGGGTTTTAGCTGTACAACAGTACGAACCCCGGGTTTATGCTGGCTCCGGCCGGCAAAAACCCTGGATCAAACCTTTTAAGTGGAGAGTTTGATCCTGGCTCAGAGCGAACGTTAGCGGCAGGCCTAACACATGCAAGTCGAGCGAGAACGGTGCCTTCGGGCGCCTAGTAAAGCGGCGAACGGGTGAGTAACACGTGGGTAACCTGCCCTCCGGTGGGGGACAACCATCCGAAAGGATGGCTAATACCGCATACGTCCGCGAGTCCTGCGGGGCTCGCGGGGAAAGACTTCGGTCGCCGGAGGATGGGCCCGCGGCGCATCAGCTTGATGGTGGGGTAACGGCCTACCATGGCGAAGACGCGTAGCTGGTCTGAGAGGATGATCAGCCACACTGGGACTGAGACACGGCCCAGACTCCTACGGGAGGCAGCAGTGGGGAATATTGGACAATGGGCGAAA
>RFGE01000352.1 GCA_003696105.1 Deltaproteobacteria bacterium
GCGCGTGGCCCGCGGCGCCGCGGCGCGCCGCCCGACGTCGACCCGCGCGACGGGGCGCCGATCGCCGCGCTCCGTGCGGCGCCGCGGCCCGGGTCCGCCCGCCGTCGGCGCGTGGCGCGCGGCGGCGACGGCCACCGCGGCGCCGGCCGCCGTCGACCCGCGCGACGCGGCGCCGATCGCTGCGCTCCGTGCGGCGCCGCGGCCCGGGTCCGCCCGCGCCCGTGCGCGCGGCTGCCCGGATTGTGCGCGATAATCCGCGGCCCGTGCCCCGCGCGCCCACCGCCGAGCCTGCCCCGCGACGCGAGCCCGCCCCGCGGCGCGCGGCGGCGCCGCGACGCCCGGGCCGGCGCGTCGCCGCGGTGGCCGTCGCCGCCGCGTCGGTCGCGACGCCGGTCGCGCGCGCCGGCGAGCCCGCCGACGACGCGGTCGGCGCTCGCGCGATCGCCCGCGCCGGGGCCGTCGTCGTCGCGGTCGACGATCCGACCGCGCTGGCCGTCAATCCCGCCGGCCTCGCGCGCCGGTCCGCCATCCGAGCGACGGTCGACCTCGGGCTGCGCGACCTCGACATCCACTACGCGCCGGCCGCCGACGACGCCGCCGCCGTCGACACGCGCGGGCCACCGCGCGCCGCCCCATCCGCGGGCGTGGCCTTCGGCGTCGGAGACGGCCTCGTCGCCGCCATCGCCTACGTCGAAACGGCCGACTACGACGCGACCACCGACGAACCGGTCGATGCACTGTACGCCGCCGCCGGCGGCGCGGACGTGATCGCGACCCGCTATCCGCATCGGTACGCGGGAACGGCGCTCGCCGCCGAGCGCCGCGGCCTGTTCGCCGGCGCCGCGATCCGCGCCACCTCGTGGCTCGCCGTCGGCGCCGCCGCGGAGGTCGCGCGCTCGCGCGTGCGCGAACGCAAGACGGTGTGGGCCGGCTTCGCCGGCGTCTTCCCGCCCGGTACGCCCGCGCGGGATCTCGCGCTGTCGGCCGAAGCCGCGGCGTGGACCTGGTCGGTCGCCGCCGGCGCCGTCGCCGTGCCCGACGCCGTCCCGATCGAGGCCGCGGTCGCCGTCCGCTACACCGCGACCGGACGCCTCGACGGCAGCGCCGTCGTGCGGTCGCCGCAGCCCTCGCCGGAGCCGCGCGTGATCGCCGGCGACAGCGCTGCCCACATCGACCTGGCGTCCACCGCGACCGGCACGGCCGGCCTCCGCTGGATCGGGGACCGCGCGTCGATCGAAGTCGACGCGGGCGTACGGCGTCCACTGTCGGCGGACCCGCCGGCCTGGTCGTTCGACCTCCAGGTGCAGGATCAAGCGGCCACCGCCCCCGTCGCGTTCACCGGCGCATCCTCGGCGCTGTCCGCGCGCACGGTCTGGTCCGCGCGTACCGCGGTCGACGTCGCGCTCGTCGACGACTTCCTGTGGCTCCGCGCCGGCTACGGCTTCCGCACCGGCGCGGCCGTCCCCGACCGCATCGCGCCGACCTACGCCGACCTCGCCAGCCATACCGTGTCCGCCGGCGCCGAGGCGTACTGGCGCGACATGTCCCTGTCGGTCGGCTTCGCGCGGTCGATGTCGTCCTCCCGCGCCGTCACGTCGGCCCGCGTGGCCGACAACCCGGTCGGCGGCGGCACGTTCGCCGTCGGCTCCGGCCGCTACGACCGCACCGTCGACGTGTTCGCCATCGCCGTCGAGGTCGCGTGGGACGACGCGCCGGCGGACGACCTCTTTGTCCCCCCTGGAGCCGACTGACCCGACCCCGCGCGGGGACACGAGGCGCGCCGGACGTTGCGCCGGCGCCGGTCGTCCGCCCCGGCGCCCGCCGCGGCGACGGTCTGCCTGCCCGCAGGCGGTTCAGCCGCCGCGTCCCCGCGCCGCGCGCTCCGCCGGGGGCGCGTCGTCCGCTTCCACCCACGCGCCGTACAGCCCGCCGATGGCCGCGCCCAGTATGAACGGCCAGTCGGTGACATTGCGCGTCTCGCCCGCCACCGCCAACTCGAACCCACCCCACACCCGCGTCGCCAGCGCGTAGAGGCCGACGCACACGCCGATGCCGAACACCGCCTTGATGATGGACGTGACCGCGGTGCTGCGCTTGTCGAGCAGGTGGCTCCACACCGGGCGGCCGACCAGCAACCCGACAATCGCCCCGACAGCCCCGTACACCGCCCAGTTCATGCCGCCGCCGAGTCCGGCGGCGTACGCGCCATAGCCCACACCGCCACCGATGGCGGCGCCCTTGACCAGTCCCAGCAGCAGTCGCGCGATCACGCAGTCAGTGTGCGCGACGCCGGTCAGTTCGGCAAGGGTGCCGCCACCGCTTCCCGGCCCGCGCCCGAATCCCCGGCGCCCACCGGAATCTCGGCCAACCGCGCGACCAACTCGCGCGTGTCGGCGCGGAACGCATCCATCCATCGCTTCGGCACCGGCGGTCCAGGCTGCATCTTGAGCTTCTGCGGGTCGACGTAGCGGCCGTTGCGCTTGACGCCGAAGTGGAGGTGCGGCCCCGTCGCGAGGCCGGTCGCCCCGACGTAGCCGATCACGTCCTTTTGCCGCACGTACTGGCCGACGCGCTGCCCGCGCTGGAATCGCGACAGATGCATATACAGCGTTTCATAGCCGTTGGCGTGGCGCAAGATGACGCAGTTGCCCGCGCCACCGCGGCGGCCGCGGAACACGATCTTCCCGCCCGCGGCGGCCCACACCGGCGTGCCGGTCGGCGCGGCGTAGTCGGTGCCCCAGTGGCCGCGAACTCGGTGCAACACCGGATGCATGCGGCGGGGATTGAACCGACTCGACACGCGCGCGTACTTGAGCGGCGTCTTCAGAAACGTCTTTTCGACGCTCGATCCGTCCTCGCGGTAATAGCGCCCCTCGTCGCGATCCGGCCGCTTCCACCAGAAGGCCCGATAGGTGCCGACCTCGCCGGAGTACTCCGCCGCGAGCACGCGCCCGTACCCCAGGAACTCGCCGTCGAGATATCGCTTTTCGACGATCATGCGAAACGTGTCGCCCCGGCGCGTGTCGATGAAGAAGTTGATGTCGAACGCGAACACGTCGACGAAGAACGCGACCAGAGCGACGTCCTCGCCCGCGGCCTTGATCGCGTGATACAGCGAGGTTTCGATCGATCCGCCGACTTCGATCACGCGCGTCTCGGTCGGCGCCTCGTGCTTGCGCGCCGACATCGACCCGTCCGGCTGCCGGCGCGCCTCGACCGTCACGAGCCGCGACACGTGAAACTCGAACGACTGCAGCACGCCGGCCGAGTCGAAGCGGAGCCGGTAGGTCTGCCCCGCGCGGATCCGCCGCAAATCCATCACCGGCTGCAGCGCGCGAATGACGGCGTCCGCCTCCGGTGGCGCGAGCCCCTCGCGCCGCAGGATTCCGCCCATCGAGTCCCCCGGTTTGACCGCGCCGTCGACGACGCGCCCCTCGGGCGTCGCCGCCGGCTCGGCCGCGGCGGGCTCGGCAGCCTCCGGTTCAGGTGCGGCCAGCAGCGCGGTCGGATCGACCCCATCGACGGACGCCTTCTTCACCTCCGGGATCGACCGGTCGCTGAACACGAACACATACAGGTTGACGCCGACCAGCACGGCCAGCACGAGCGCCAGGTACAGGGTGCCGCGTCGCGGCCCGTCGACCGGGTGGCGCGGTGCCCGGCGTCGCGCCGGCTTCCGGCCCGGTTGGCGGCTGCGTGTCGGTGTGCGGCGCGTTCCCATCGGTCCACTCGCGGTCGTCCCTCACCTGTAACACGACCGGACCGGGCCGGGCAAAACCGCGGCGCGCCCGCCGCGATCTGGCGGCCGTCAGAGTGGTTTGCTATCAGGAACCTGCGTGTCCGACCGCCGACGCGAGCAACTGGACCTGTTTTCCGACCGCGACATGACCACGAAAAAGCGCACGCCTCCCGCGCCCGCGCGGCGCGCCAACCGTCCGCCCGCGCCGCCGCCGCCCGCTGCCGCCGGCGGGGGCGGGGGCGGCGGCGATCTCGACGCCTCCCTGATGGAGGAAACTCGCCGCCGCTACCTCAACTACGCCCTGAGCGTGATCACGTCGCGCGCGCTGCCGGACGTGCGCGACGGCCTCAAGCCCGTCCAGCGCCGCATCCTGTACGCGATGTTCGCGGACGAGCACCTGGTGCCGGACGCAAAGCACCGAAAGAGCGCCAAGGTGGTCGGCGCCGTCATCGGCCGCTACCATCCGCACGGCGACACCGCCGTCTACGACGCGATGGTCCGCATGGCGCAGGACTTCGCCATGCGCATGCCGCTCGTCGACGGCTCCGGCAACTTTGGATCCGTCGACGGCGACGGAGCCGCCGCCTACCGCTACACGGAGTGCCGGCTCGCGCCGCCGGCCATGGAACTATTGCGCGAGCTGCGCCAGAACACGGTCCCGTTCCGGCCCAACTTCGACGGCACGACCACCGAGCCGGTCGTCCTGCCGGCGCGGCTGCCGAATCTGCTCGTCAACGGTTCCACCGGAATCGCCGTCGGCATGGCGACGAACATTCCGCCGCACAACTTGCGCGAGGTCACCAAGGCGCTCGTCGCGCTCGCCGACAACCGCGACCTCACGACGACCAACCTGCTCAAGTACATCCAGGGGCCGGACTTCCCGACCGGCGGGGAAATCCTCACTTCCAAGGTCGAACTGCGCCAGATCTACGAGGCCGGTCAGGGCGCGATCAGGGTGCGCGCGACGTACACGACCGAGAAGCGGCGCGGCGGCGGCGTGGACATCGTCATCACGTCGATCCCGTACGGCGTCAACAAATCGACCGTCGTCGAGCGCATCGCCGAGACCATCATCAAGCGCAAGGTGCCGCAGCTCAACGACGTGCGCGACGAGTCGACAACCGACGTCCGCATCGTCCTCGAGCTGAAAAAGGGAGCCGACCCCGACATGGTCATGGCGTACCTGTTCAAGAACACGCCGCTCCAGCTCAACTTCAACGTGAACTTCACGTGCCTGGTGCCGACGGAAAACCCCGAGGTCGGCCGCCCCGAGCGCCTCGGCATCAAGGCGCTGCTCGAGCACTTCCTCGACTTCCGATTCGCCACGATCAAGCGGCGGTTCGAGCACGAACTCGAGGCGCTCCGCAAGCGCATCCACATTCTCGAGGGGTTCGTCGTCATCTTCGACGCCCTCGACGAGGCAATCCGCATCATCCGCCGCAGCGACGGCAAAAAAGACGCGGCCGCCAAGCTGATGCAGCGCTTCGACCTCGACGCCGACCAGACAGACGCGATTCTCGAGTTGAAGCTGTACAAGCTGGCCAAACTCGAGATCGACGCGATCCGCGCCGAGCTGCGCGAAAAGACGGCCGAGGCCGCCCGCATCGAGGCGATCTTGCGCAGCGAGCGGCGGCTGTGGAAGGTCGTCAAGGACGAACTCGTCGAAGTCGCCGATACCTACGGGACCAAGCGCATCACCCGCGTGGGCGCGTCCGCCGAAGACCTCCCGGAGGTGGACGAGACCGCGTTCATCGTCGACGAGGACACGCACGTCGTGCTCACGCGCGACGGTTGGCTCAAGCGACTGCGCGAAATCAAGGATCTGTCCAAGCTCCGCACGCGCGAGGGCGACGTGGTCGTCGCGGTGCTCCCCGGCTCGACACGCGAGCACGTCGTGTTCTTCTCGAACTTCGGGTCGGCCTACGTCACCAAGATCAATGACATTCCCGCGACGACCGGCTACGGCGACCCCGCGCAGAAGCTGTTCAAGTTCCGGGACGGCGAGCGCATCGTCGCGGCGCTCACCCTCGACCCGCGCGCGATGGTGCCCGACACGCTGCTCGCCATCTCGAAGCAGGGCTACGGCATGCGGTTTTCGATCGATCCGCTGCGCGAGGCGACCACGCGCGCGGGGCGCCGCTACGCGCGGCCGGCCCAGGGCGACGAGATCGTCGGCGTCACGCCAGTGAGCGAGGGCGACACCGTCATTGCCGCGACAGCGAAGGGCCACGTGCTGCTGTGTCCCGCCGCGGAGATCAACCAGCTCGAGAACCCGGGCAAGGGCGTGCGCGTCATCAAGGTCGCGCCCGACGACGAGTTGATTGCGTTCGTCGCATCGTCCGGCCGGGACAACCCGCTGCGCGTGCAGACCGTGCCGGGCAAAAAGAAGTTCGAGATCGCGCCGGACAAGCGCCGCCTGTCGTCGCGCGGCGGCAAGGGACAGCAGATCGTCAAGCGATCGCGTCTCGAACCGACGTACGTGCCGCCGACCATTCCGCGCCTCGCCACCGTCGATGCGCCCAAGGGAGTTCAGTGATGGCCGCGACCGGCTACACGGCGAAAGACATCACCGTCCTCGAAGGCCTCGAGCCGGTCCGCAAACGGCCGGCGATGTACATCGGCGGAACGGGCAAGGCCGGCTACCACCATCTGCTGTGGGAGATCGTCGACAACGCGATCGACGAGGTCATCAACAAGCACGCGACGCGCATCGAGGTGACGCTGCACGCCGACGGCAAGACCGTGACGGTGAGCGACAACGGTCGCGGCATTCCGGTCGACCCGATTCCGAAATACAAGAAGCCGGCGCTCGAAGTGATCCTGTGTACGCTCCACGCGGGCGGCAAGTTCGACGGCAAAAACTACGTCCACTCGGGCGGCCTGCACGGCGTCGGCGCGTCCGTCGTCAACGCCCTGTCCGAAGAGTTGGTCGCTGCGGTCAAGCGCGGAGGCAAGACCTACACCCAGCGGTTCAGCCGCGGCGTTCCCAAGACGAAGCTCACCGCGAGCGCGGGCGCCAAGGGCACCGGCACGACGATTACGTTCCGGCCGGACCCGGACCTCTTCGGGGACAAGCTCGCGTTCGATCCCAGGGTCGTGCGCGACCGGCTCGAGGCCAAGAGCTACCTGCACCGCGGCGTGCGGATCGTGTGGCGCGACGAGACGCGCCGGCCGGCCGAGCGCGCCGAGTTCCACCACGACGACGGCATCGCCGAGTACCTCGCAAAAGTCATCGCCGAACGCGGCAAGCGCGCGGTCCCGCCCGGCAGCAAATGCTTGTACCTCGAGGTGGGCGGCGACCACCCGATCGAGGTCGCGCTGCAGTGGACGGAGGCCACCGACGAGCACATCCGATCGTATGTCAACGGCGTGCCGACCCCCGCCGGCGGCACCCACGAAAACGGCCTCAAGACCGCCGTCGTCAAGGCGGTGCGCGAGTACATGACGACCCACAAGCTCGCGCCCAAAGGACTCACGATCACCGCGGACGACGTCCGAGAAGGACTCGTCGCGATCCTGTCCGTCTACGTCGGCGAGCCGCAATTTCAAGGTCAGACCAAAGACCGCCTCAACAACCCGGAAGTGCAGCCGGCCGTCGAAGCGATCGTGCGGCCCGCGGTCGTCAACTGGCTCAACGCGAACGGCTCGATCGCCGACGCCATCGCCGCGCGCGTCATCATGTCGGCACGCGCGCGCGAGGCGTCTCGGGCCGCGGCGGCGCAGGTCAAACGCAAGACCGCCGTGTCGCACCGGCTGAACCTGCCGGGCAAGCTCGCCGACTGTGCCTCCACCGATCCGTCCGAGAGCGAGCTGTTCCTCGTCGAGGGCGACTCGGCCGGCGGCTCGGCCAAGCAGGGCCGCGACCGCCGCACCCAGGCCATCCTTCCGCTTCGCGGCAAGGTGCTCAACGCCGAACAGGCGACGACCGCCAAGCTGCTGGCCAACAAGGAGCTGCAGAACATCATCAGCGCGCTGGGTACCGACTTCGGCCCGAAGTTCGACATCTCCAAGCTGCGCTACGACCGCATCTTCCTGCTGATGGACGCTGACGCCGACGGGCATCACATTGCGACGCTGCTGCTCGCGTTCTTCTATCGGCACATGCCCGAGCTGATCGAGCGCGGCCACGTGTACCTCGCGCAGCCGCCGCTGTACCGCATCGACATCGGCAAGCAGACGTACTGGGCGCTCGACGACCTCGACAAGGAGCGCATCTTGCGCGACGCGCCCGCAAACGCTCGGCCGTCGATCACCCGGTTCAAGGGGCTCGGCGAGATGAGCCCGAACGTGCTGTGGGAAACGACGCTCAACCCGGCGACGCGCACGGCGCTGCGCGTGCGCGTTCCCGACGGAGAACGCGTCATGACCGACGCGGTCATCGCCGACCTGCTCGGAAAAGACGCCGCCGCGCGCTACCGGCTCATCACCGAGGGCGCGCCGGACGTCGACGAGTTGGACCTGTAGGGGCCGTCGCCGCCCGCCCGGCGGGCGCGCGGCGACGCCACCGCGCGCACCTTGCTCCTCGCACCGGGCGCGCCGGACGGGGACGCCTCGCAGCGATCGTCGCACCCCGCTCGCGCGCACCGGCGGGTCGCGGTCGCGCCGCGCCGCCGCGTGGAACCGCGCTCGCCGCGCGCCGCCGCGTCGAACCGCGCTCGCCGCGCGCCGCCGGCGCCGGCGCTCGCGCCGCCTCCGCGTGGGACCGCGCTCGCCGCGCGCCGCCGGCGCCGGCCGGTCCAGCGCCTCCGCGTGGGACCGCGGTCGCCGCGCGCTCGCCGCGCGCCGCCGCGGTGCCGCCGCATGGGACCGCGCTCACCGTCCCGGCGACCATGCGGGGACTCCGCCCCCACGCGGCGCCCTTCGGCGGGTTGCCATTCGACAACTTACGTCGCGTCCGCGTTGGCAAGTCGTTTGCTTTTCTCGTGGGCGCACGACGACAGACACCCCGTTCCACGGGCGCCGCGAGCCGGCGCCCTCCCCCGAGTCTCCCCGTCCTCCCGACGGTCCTCCCGCGCGACCGGCCCCGTGGAACGCTCGATTCAACCGACCGTGGCGGTGGAAAAACTCCCGGCGGCCACCGCCGCGGTCGGTCCTTTTTTCGACCACGGTCCCCGCGCCCCCGGGCGATGGGGACCGTTTTGGTATGAGCCGTCGCCTCGGCGCGCGCGGGCCCGGGCGATGCGCCGCCCGCCGCCGTCCCCGAGGCCGCGGCCCCGATCCGGTGCCCTCCGCCGGGCGAGCAGCGGGTCGACGCGCGCCAGCCCTGCGGCCGCTCGCCGGTTTGCGGCGGTTGGCCTCCGCCTCGCCGATCCGTCACAATCGATCGATGTGAAGGTCGAGGAGTCCGCCGCCGCCGCGCCGCCCGCCGCGCGGCGAACCGCGCCGCGCCGGGTCGCGGCCGCAACCGCAGCCGTCGCGATCGCGGCCGCCACCGTTGCGCCCGCCGCCGCCTCCGGCCTGTGGGAGCCGGCCGGCGCGACCTCCGGCGAGCCGAGCGAACTGGACGTCCTCGTCGAACGCGGGCGCCAACTCGCGGACTTCGCCCACCAGTTCGAGTACATGGGCGCTCAGGCGCGCCGCGACCGCGATCTGCGCTCGGCGCGGCGCTACCGCGCCCAGATGCACCAGGTCGGCGAGCAAGCGATCGACGTCCTCGAGCGCGCGCTCGCGCTCGCGCCCGACGACCCCGACCTGCACTTCGCCCTCGCCGACGCGTACTACTCGTTCGTCTGCGACTACTACGACAACGACGTGCCGATGCCGGCGCGCCGCGACGCCGCCGCGCGCAAGGCGATCGCCCACTGGGATCGGTTCGAGCAGATCGCACCGGACGACCCGCGCCGCTACAACGCGCTGCGCGGCTGGTCTCACCCGCACTCGCTCGCCGGGCCGCCGGCGCTCGTCGACTTTCCCTACCAGTTCGAGCGGTCGATCGCGCTCACCAAGCTCGGCGGCGACGACAACTATCGGCGCGCCCTCGCCGACTACGAGTTCTTGCTCGACTGGGCCGAAGCCGCCCCCGAGCCGCTCACCCTGTTCACCGCGCAAAACGTCACGAACGCCGCCGAGCTGCTGATGGCCCTCGGCCGGCTCGACGAGGCGATCGATTACTACCGGCTCGGCCTCGACCTCGCCGACGATCCCCTCTACTACTACGGTCTCGCGGTCGCGCTCGACCGCGACGGCCAATGGGAGTCGGCGCTCGAGGTGATGCGCGACGGCGCCGCGCGCGACGCGGCACCGCTGGCCGCGCTCGGCAAGGACTCCGTGTTCTTCATCCCGCGAGGCGACGTCCACTACTACTACGGGCTCGGCTACGAAGCGCTCGGCGATCGGGACAAGGCATTGACCCATTTCCGCGAGTTCGTCGCGACGAGCCCCGGCCGCTACCGCGACCAGGCCCAGCGCCACATCGACGCGCTCACCGCCAAGCGCGGTCGCGCGCGACGGCGGGCGAGATGACCCGCGCGCTCGCCGCCGCCGCCATCGCCGTCACGGCCACCGTCGCCCGGCCCGCGACCGCGCAGCCGCGGCCCCCGCTGCCCGACGAGGTGCCCCGCGACTACGACGACGACGCCGAGCGCGCCAGCGCGTTCTGGCAACGCGCGCTGCGGCCGCACGCCCGCGCCTACGCCGACAAGGTCGAAGCCGCGCGCGTCGCGCTCGAAGCGTTGCCCGGCTCGCCCGATCGGCTCGCCGATGCCGAGCGACTGCTCGGCGAGGCGATTGCGCTCGACCCGGACGCGCCGGACGCCCACTGGCTGTTGGCGGAGCTGCACGAGCGACTCGGGGACTGGCGGGCGTGCGCCGACGAGCGGGCGCGCGTGTTGCGCCGCGCGCCCGGGTTCGTCCCGCGGCGCCGCGGCAGCCGCGCGTGGGAACTCGAGCGCGGCCTCGCCGCCTGCCTCGCCCGCGCCGGCGAATTCGAGCGCGCCGCCGAGCACGACCGCCGCATCCTCGCCAGCGGCGACGCCGACGGCTCGTACGCCCACGTCCACCTCGGGATGGAGTGGATGGCGCTCGGGCGCATCGACGATGCCATCGCCGCATTCGAGCTGGCGCTCACCGACGGCGCGGTCAACCCGCGTGGCACCCGGATGGCGGCGTTCGCCAAGCTGGCCGCGGCCGTCGCATACGATCGCGACGACCGGCCCGACCGCGCGCGCGCGCTGCTCGACGACGCGCTGCGCGCGGACCGGACGCTCAGCTCGCTGGCGATGTCGGCCACTTTGTTTCCGGTGCCCGCCGACGAGTGGTACTTCCGCGGCCTCGCCGAGTCCGCACTCGCGGGCCGCCGCGCGTTCGCCATCGCCTATTTTCGCCGCTACCTGCTCGAGGTCGCGGGCGGCGGGTGGTCGGCGCGGGCGCGCGCGCACATCGCCGCGCTGACGTCGCAGCCGCTCGGAGCCGACGACGTACGCATCCGAGGCGCGGCCGTGATCGACAGCGACGCCGCCATCCGCGCCATCGCGCGACGCGCCTCCCGCCTGCAGGACTGCGCGCGGCGCACGCCGGGTGCCGTCTACAGCGTCGCGATCACGAAGGTCGTCACGCCGTCCCGGGCGCGCCGCCGCCGCGCGCCCAGCCCGATCGCACGGCCGCGAGCCGGCGTGCGCGTCAGCCAGCGCCTGTCGTCTCCCGCCGACACCCCCGCGGACGCCGCTGCGGTGCGGGCGTGTCTCGAGCGACAGGCCGCCGCCATCGCGCTGCCGCCCGTGACCGGCGCCGCGTCGGCGCACGTCACCGCCGAGCTCCACGTCACGGCGCCGTAGCGGGTGCGCCTCGCCGGTCCGTCGCGCGCGCCGCCGCCCGCGGAGTCGGCGCGGCGCAGCGGCGCGCGGCCGGTATGCCGCCCGTCCGCGCGCCGTCAGACCGCGCCGGCATACTGATCGAATGACGCGCTCGCGCCGCTACGTCGCCGTGGACGGCCCGCCCGGCGCGGGCGTGTCCGCCCTCGCCCGCGCGCTCGCCGCCGCCACCGATGCAACCCTCGTGGCGGACCCCGCGCCGGCCAACCCGTTTCTGGACGACTACGCCCGCGACCCGCGCCGGTATGCGTTCCAGGCGCAGGTCTACTGCCTGCTCGCGCGCTACCGCCAGCAGCTCGAGATCGCGCAACCCGACCTGTTCGGCCCGACGGGCGTGGTCGCCGACTACGTGTTCGCGCGCGACGCGCTGTTCGCCGAGGTGTCGCTCGCGCCGGGCGAGTTCGCCTTGTACCGCAAGATCCACGCGCTACTGTCGCCGCGCCTGCCGCGGCCGGACCTCGTCGTCTATCTCACCGCCGACCGCGAGGTGCTGCGCGCGCGCATCCGCCGGTCCGTCGCCGCGGCTGACCGCGTGATCAAGCTGAATGTTATGGACCAGTTAGCGCACGCGATGGACGAGTTTTTCTTTTCTTATGACCAGACTCCGCTGCTGGTGATAAACACATCGGAGTTCGACGTCGTCGAGCAACCGAACCAGTTGGAGGCGTTCATCGAAGTCATTCGGAAGGCGCGCACCGGCGTTCAGCACTATCGGCCGATCCGCGGCCGCTAGCGGCCACGCCCCGCCCGGATCCCTCGCGGACCGGGACGCGCGCGCCGACCGCCACCCGCAACCCGACACCGACGAAAGAGGGCGGAATGGCCAAACCCGTGACCATCCACACCTTGCGACAGAAAAAGCAGCGCGGCGAGAAGATCGCGATGCTCACCGCCTACGACGCGACCTTCGCGCGGCTGCTCGACGAAAGCGGCGTCGACATCCTGCTGGTCGGCGACTCGCTCGGCATGGTCATCCAGGGCCAGCCGACGACCCTGCCGGTGACGCTCGAGGAGTCGATCTACCACACGCGGGCGGTCGCCCGCGGCGCGCGGCGCGCGCACATCGTCGGCGACATGCCGTTTCTGTCGTACCAGACGAGCATCCCCGAAGCGCTGCGCAACGCCGGCCGCATGATCAAGGAAGGCGGCGCGCACGCGGTCAAGCTCGAGGGCGGCGCACAACACGCGGAGCTGGTGTCGCGCCTCGTGCACATCGGCATCCCGGTGATGGGTCACATCGGGCTCACGCCGCAGTCGTACCACCAGCTCGGCGGCTTCAAGGTCCAGGGCCGCGGCGCGGGCCAGGCCGACCAGCTCGTCGCAGACGCGCACGCACTCGAAGACGCGGGCGCCTACGCGGTCGTACTCGAGGGCATTCCGCGCGAGGTCGCGGCGCGAATCACCGCCGAGCTGTCGATCCCGACCATCGGCATCGGCGCCGGCCCGGACTGCGACGGCCAGGTGCTCGTCATCTACGACCTGCTCGGCATGGACGACTCGTTCAAGCCGAAGTTCGTCCGCCGCTACGAGCACTTCGCCCTGCGCATCCGCACCGCGGTCGCCGCCTTCTGCGAGGACGTCCGCCAGGGCGCGTTCCCCAACGACCACGAGTCGTTCACGCTCGATCCGCA
>RFGE01000353.1 GCA_003696105.1 Deltaproteobacteria bacterium
GGGCGCGGGCGCGGGCGCGGCGGGCGCGGGCGCGGCGGGCGCGGGCGCGGAAAGCCGAAAGCCGACCGCGGGGTCGCCGGCGGCCGCGCGCACCAGCGACAGCCGGCGCGCCGGCGCGCCGCCGGCCGGCGTCACCGCACAGTAGGCGGGCGCGCGGTCGCCCGCGCGGTCTCCCGGCGGCACGAGCCATTCCCGCACGCCGCCGGCGATGCCGCGCAGGCCCCGCCGGTCGGCGGGACAGCGATCGACGCGGCCGACGCCGTCGAGATCGCCGGTGGCGTCGCCGCAGTCCACCCCGGCGCCGTCGCGCAGCCGCGCCCACAGCTCCGCCGGCAGCAAGCGCAACGCCAGTCCGGTGCGCGCCTCGAGCGCCCGCGCGAACCGGTCCGCGTCGGCGCACGCGACGCCGGTGACCGGATAGCCCGGGTCGACGAACGGGCTCGGGTTTTCGCCGGTCAACGCCACGTATTGCGCCTGCGTGACCTCGCTTTCGAGCACCCACCGCGCGCCGGCGCGCACGAGCGGCAGCGACGCCCACGCGCCGGGGACGGCGACCTCGATGCGCGACGCGGCGGACGCGGCGGACTCCGCGGCGCGCGCGCGCAGGGCATCGAGGTCGGCCAACAGCCGGTCGAGCACCTCCGCCGCGGCGCGGATGCGCGGGTCGGCCGGCGCCGCGCCGCGCTCGTCGCCGGCGACCACGCCGACGGCGACGCGACCCGCCGGGTCGAACCGCGCGCGCAACACGCCGCCGGGCCCGACGACCTCCGCGATCGCGTCCGCCGCGCCGGTCCACGCCACGGCAGACGCGGCCGGCGCGCACCGCGGGCGAGCCGGCGGCGACCACCGCCAGGTCGCACCGCGACCGTCGCGAAACCACAGCACGCCGTCGTCCGCGAAGCCGAGCGCGGCGACGCCGTCGACCGCGACGTGCCGGCGCGGCCGACCGCCGGCCACCGGCCACAGCGCGACCTCGCCCGCCCGCGTGGCGGTCGCGAGGTAGGCGCCGTCCGGCGAAAACCGCGCGGCGACCACGGGGGATGTGTGCAGGTGCATCCCTTGCAAGTGCAACAACTGGCGCGCGACCGCCGCCGCCGCGCGCCACCCGGCCGCGGTGGGCCGGCGCTGCAGGCTGCGCCGGGCGAGCGCCGCAGCGCGCCACGGCTCGCGGGCGGCGACCGCCGCGGCCTGCTCCGCGAGCGCCGCCGGCTCGGCGGCGGCCGCCGGCTCCCGAGACGGCCGCGGCTCGCGCGCGCCGCCGACGGCCGCGGCCACCGCCACCGCTGCCGCTGAGGCGACGGCGGCGACCGCGGCGCGGTGCGGCCACCGGCGCGCCGGCGGGCGCAGTTCGCGCGCGAGGATCGCGATCATCTCCTCGGCGGCCGGGCGCCGCGACGGCCGGGCCGCGAGGCAGCGGACGAGCGCGCGCCGCAGTGGCCGCGACGCGCCGCGAAGCCGCCGCGCGCGCCGCCGCAGCGCCCGCGCATCCACACGATCGTCGACCGACGCGCCGCCGAGCACCCGCACGGCCAGCGCGCCGAACGACCACATGTCCCACGCGGGATCGACCGGTTGCTCCGACAACGATTCGGGCGGCCGGTAGCCGGGCGTGCCGGCGGCGCGATCGCCGGGCCGGTCGCCCGCGGCGACCGCGAGCCCGAAGTCCGCGAGCACGACGCGGTGACGGCCGTCGGATCCGCCGGCGCTCACCAGGACGTTGCTCGGTTTCACGTCGCGGTGAACGATGCCGAGCCGGTGGAGCTGGCCGAGAGCGCGCGCGACTTCGCACAGCGCGTCGATCCGCACGCGCGCGTCCATGTCGGCCGCGGCCGCCGACAGCGTCGCGTCGTGCCGCTCCATCACCACGTACAAGCGCCCCGACGGCGTCGCGTCGACGACCTCGGGCACGACGAACGGCGCGTTGCGGTGGCGGCGGAGGCGGTCGAGCAGGTCGGCGAGGCGTCGCTGGCGGCCGCCGCCGTGCCCGGGGCGGAACAGCTTGAGCGCCCGCACGTCGCCGTCCCGCTCGACCTCGTACACGTCCGCGGACGCGCCGGAGCCGAGCCGCGCGCGCACGCGCCACCCCGCCCGTTCGATCGCCGCGAGATCCGGATCGCGCGCGCGCCAGCGCCAGCGGTCGACGGCGCGCGCGATCGCCGCCGCCCCGCCGGCGACGTCGCCGGCGCCGACGGGGATGCCCGCGGCCGCGGCGAGCGCGGCGAGGCCCGCGGCGTCGCCGGCGGCCGACGGCGCGCGCCACGGAGCCGCGTCCGCGAGCCGCACGTCGCCCCCGGGACCGAACAGCGCGTTGCCCGCGTGCACGCGACCGTGCGCGAGACCCGCGGCGTGCAGGGCGGCCACGGTCGCCGCGATGCGCGACACCGCCGCCGCGCGCCGGTCGGGGTCCGCCGGCGGTCGCGACGCCAGATCCTCGTCGGCCAGCGGCGCGATCGTCGCGACCGCGCCGCGCGCCGCGCCGATCCACGCCGGCCGCGCCAGCCCGGCGACGCCGGCGGCGGCCGCGCGCGCGTAGAACGCGGCCAGCGACGCCGCCGCCGCGTCCGCGCCGGCGGTGCGCTCGACGCGGACGGCCGCCGGCACGCGCTCGCCTCCCGCGTCGACCAGCGCCGCGAACGTCGCGCGGCCGGACGACGCGCCGAGGCACGCGGTGACCGCGTCGACGCCCGGCAGCGACGCCGCAATCGACCGCAGCGACGCCGCGGGCGCCTCCGCCGCGCGCCGCGCGCCGCCCGCCAGCTCCGCGCCCGCCTCCGCCGCGCGCCGCCCGCCGCCCGTCAGCTCCGCGCCCGCCTCCGCCGCCCGCCGCGCGCCGCCCGTCAGCTCCGCGCCCGCCGCAGGCACGCGCTCACCTCCGTGATCGCCGACGGGTGCTCCGAGTTGGCGACGACCGAGCGCAAATCCCGCGCGTCCGCGCGGAACAGCCGGCGCACGTCGGCGAGCGCGCGCTGCAGCGCGTAGCGACACGCGCGCCGCGTCACGCCGAGTTCGCGGGCCAGCTCGTCGAGCGGCACGCCGCGCAGGATGTGGCGCACGAGCACGTAGGCGTCGCGAAGACCGGCGCGGCGCCGAGCGTCGTCCCGCCGCGCGAGCACGTGGACGACGTGGTAGCGCAGCGCCTCGAGCACCATGCGGCGGTCGGCGTCCAGCCGCGCGTCCGGCCGCGCGCCGTCGGGATCCACGAGCAGCTCATCGGGCGGCAGCGCCTCGCGACGCAGCGCCTCGCGCACGAGCGCGCGTCGGCGCTCGAGGGCGCAGCGGCGGGCGACCTCGTAGGCGTAGCCGGCGAGATCGCCGCCGACGCCGCGCTCGCGGACGTGGCTCACCACGCGCGCGAGCGCCTCCTGCACCACCGCGGCGTGCTCGTCCGGCGCCCACGGCAACACGCGCGCGCACGCGCGCTCGGCCGCCTCCGCCCACCGCGCGACCTCCGCCGGCGTCACCGGCGCCGCGCCGGTACGCGGCGCGTCGTCCCGGTCGCGTCGTTCGCCGCGCTCGCCGTGTTCGCCGACACCCATCGTCTGCCCGTCGTCGAGGGAGATCGCCCGCCACATATCACGCGCGGCGATTTGCCGAAAGCCGCGGGCGCTCGCAGCCCCTCGCACGTCGCGCGCCGGTCGCGTCGATTTCGTTTCCCCGGACGCGGGCGACCGTCATGTGAGAGCGCATCCATCGTCCGTCCCTACCGCCCGTGGAGGAGGTCATGCACGTACGTACCCTCAGGAACATCCCCCACTCGCTCGCGGTCGCCACGGCCGCCGTCGTCGCCGCGGCCGGCTGTGCCGTGGAGGCCGGCGGCGACCTCGCGTCGACCGGCGCGGCGCTGTCGGCCGCGATTCCGTCCTGCGCGCTGTCGACCGACGCCGCGGTCTCCGCGTACCAGACCGAGCTGAGCACCACGTACGAACAGACGCTCGAACTCGGCGAGCGGATCGACACGTGGACGGCTCGCGCGACCGAAGCCAAGCGCCGCGTCGACCTCGCGCGCGACGTCGCGGCCAAGATCGTCGCGGCCAAGGAGCAGCTCGACAAGGCGCGCACGATGATCGCCGTCCTCAAGCCGCTGCCGATCGTCGGCGGCGCCGCGTCGACCGCGGACAACCTGCTGCGCGCGATGCAGATCCCGGTCGACCGCGCCTATCCGGTCGCCAGCCGCGCCAAGCCGAGGTTGGAGTCGGCGAGCGCGCGGCTCGACGCGCTGCGGCGGCAGCTCGAGGCGGCTCGCGACCGGCTCGACGGCCTCGAACGGGCGATCGACGTCGACGATCGGCTCGTCTGCTTCGCGGACGGCTGCGCGCCGGCCGGCGCCCGCGCCCTGGCGGACCGCCGCGCGGTCGTCGCGGCGGTACGCGACGCGCTGTCGCGCGCCAACGGCGCGCTCGAGGAGGTCGAGCGCTATCTCGACGGCGCCGAGGCCGTGCTCGCGGGCGTCCGCGACGACCTCGCGCGCCGCGTCGACGATGTGCTGTCGGCGATCGCGCGGCTGCTCGGACCGATCGGCGACCTGTACGACGCGCTGGACGTGCGCGTGTGCGCCAACCTGGGCTTCACGCAAATCTGCGCCAACGTGATCGACGTGCTGCGCACGGTGCGCCAGTTGCTCGGGCTCGTCGAGGGCCTGCTCGATCCGCTGGTCGCCGCGCTGCTGGCGCAGATCCGCGCGCTCACCGGGTTTTCGCCGCCGTCGTTCGACCTGCCGAGCGGCCTCGTCGATCTGCCCGATCCGCCCGACCTCGGCTGGCTGGCGCTGCCCGAGCCGTGGCGGCCCGACCCGTGCCCGATCGTCGCCGACCTCGGCGCGTGCGTACCGGCCGACGTGGCCGGCGCGCTCGGGTGCCCGAGCGTCGCGCGCGGCGGGACGTGCGCGACCGACGCCGAGTGCACGACCGGCCACTGCAGCGCCGCGTCCCACCGCTGTTACGACCCGGCGCTGTCGCTCGGCGCCGGCGCGACCTGCTACGACAGCGCCGAGTGCGCCGCGACGTGCGCGGTGTCGGGCGCGTACGGCACGTGCCGGTCGGCGTCCGGCGGCGGCGGGCGGCCGCCGCGGCCGATGCGCTGGTGAGGCGCCGCGCCGACGTGGCCCGGCGGCGACGGTCCATCGCGCCGCGGCGCTCGCCGGCGCGCCGGTCGCCGAGAGAGCGACTTGAATCACACCTGGCCCCGGGGCCGGCGGCGGCCGCGCGAATAAGGCTTGCGCTCGCCGGCGACCGGCCCCTATACATGGCGCACCATGCTTCGCTACACCAACACGTTCCCCTCTGTCCTTTTCGGTGTGATCTTTGCCGTGGCGACCGGTGCCGTCGCGTGTGGCGGCGGTGACGACGACGACGATGACATCGTTCGCGTCGACGCCGCGACGACGACGCCCGACGCGGCCGCGACGACCCCCGACGCCGGTTCCGCGACGCCCGACGGCGGTTCCGCGACCCCCGACGGCGGGTCGACGACGCCCGACGGCGGTTCCGCGACCCCCGATGGCGGCGCCCTCCCCGACGCCGCCACGCCCCCCGACGGCGGGTCGGCGACGCCCGATGGCGGGTCGGCGACGCCCGACGGCGGCGCCCTCCCTGACGCCGCCACGCCCCCCGACGGCGGCGCCCTCCCCGACGCCGCCGTACCGGTCATGCCGGCCGCGGCGGGCGACGTCGTGATCACCGAGATCATGCAGAACCCGAAGGTCGTCGCCGACGCCGACGGCGAATGGTTCGAGCTGTACAACCCGACGACCGCGACGTGGAACCTCGAGGGCTGCACGATCAAGGACTCCGAAACCGGCACCAGCGCCGACGCCCATACGATCGATGCGGGAGGCGCCGGCCTGCTGCTGGCGCCCGGCGCGTACCTCGTGCTCGGTCCCAACGCCGACCCCGAGACCAACGACGGCGTGAAGGTCGACTACGCGTACCCGGTCGCCGACTTCCGCCTCGGCAACGGGGCCGACGAGGTGATCGTCGAGTGCGCCGGCGTGACGATCGATATGGTCGCGTACGACGGCGGCCCGACGTTCCCCGATCCGAACGGCGCGTCGATGAACCTCGACCCGTCGAAGTTCAACGCGACGGACAACGACGACGGCGCCAACTGGTGCACGGCGACCGCCAGCTACAGTCCGAACAACCTCGGTACGCCCGGCGCCCCGAACACGCCCTGTTCGACCGCGCCGTAGCGCGCGCCGCGCCCTCGCGCGCGGCCCCCTCGCGGGGCCGCCGCGGGGTCGCGCGTCGCCGGCTAGCGCGGTAGCCGACGGCGCGCGCGGCCAGTGCAGTGGCCGCCGCGACCCGCGCAAGCCCGCGGCACCGCGTGCGACGCGCCGCGGCGTTCCGTGGCACGCGCGCTGCACCTGTGGCGACCGTGACCATCGCGCTCGCCGCCTCGTTCGCGTTCGCGCTGCCGCCCGCGCTCGGCCGCGTTCCGCTTCGCAAGATCGCGCTGCGCGTCGCCGACGTGCTCAGCGACTTCGGTTTCGGCACGGTCGTCCCGGCGCCGTCCTACGGCACGCTCGCCGATTGGCTCGCGACCGGCGAGGTGCATGCGGCGTGGGCGCCGCCGGCCGTATGCGCGCACACGATCGCCGCCGGCGGCAGCGTGCCGTTGCGCGCCGTGCGCTGCGGCGCGACCACCTACCGCGGCGCGCTGCTGTGCCGCAGCGACCGGCCCGTGGACCTCAAGAGCCTGGCGGACGCGACGGGGCTGTCGGCCGTGCGGGCCGTCTGGGTCGACCCGCGGTCCTCGGCCGGCTTCCGCGCCCCGCGCGCGCTGCTCCGCGCCCGCGGCATCGCGCTCGGCCGCGCGGTCGTCGAGCAGTTTGCCGGCTCGTACGCGGCCTGCTTCGACGCGGTGCTCGCGGGAGACGCCGACCTGACCGCCACGTTCGTCGGCCGCAACGGCGCCGGCTACGTCGACCTGTGCGGCGACCGCGCGGCCGGCCTGCGCGTGCTCGCGTGGACCGACGAGATCCCGAACGACGGCATCGCCGTATCGCCGGCGCTGTCGCCCGGCGCGCGCGCGGAGGTCGAGGCGGCGCTGCGTGCGGCGGCCGACGACGACCGCACGCTCGATCGCCTCGCGCCCGCGTTCGACGTGGACCGGTTCGACCCGGCCGACGCCGCGGCGTACGCGGCGTGGCGTGCCGTCGCCGGCGACGCGGCGTGCGCCGCGGGCGCGGGCGCCCGTCACCGCGCGGGTCGCGACAGAGCGCGCACCCACCACGGCCGCGCCGCCGCGCGTCCCGCAAACGGAGTGCACGTGCCGCCGTCGGCGTAGCCGAGTTCGCCGAGCCCGTTGCCGTCGACGTCGGCCGTGCCCGGCACCTCGCACACGCGAACGTTGTACATACGCTGCATCACGCCGAGCGACAGCACGCCCGAGCCCGGCATGAACGAGTCGCGCAGCCGGCGCCCGGTCTGGGTGCCGACCTGCTCCCACAGCGCCGGACGCGCGAGCCGGTCGGCGCGAGACAGCAGCGCCCCCGCCATGCGGAACACGCGCGGCCCGCTCGGGTCGCCGGCGAGCGGCGCGCCGGTGTCCGGATCGAGCGACGGATCGCGGCCCAGGATCGTCGGGTCGCGCCAGTCGGCGTCCAATCCGCAGTCGTTGTCCGGCAGGCACCGCTCGCGCGGGCTGAGCGCGCGATCGAGCTTGATGCCGACGAGATCGCCGGCGCCGTCGGCCACGAGCAGCCAGGTCTGGCCCGGCACGACGCTCACGATCACGTCGCGCGCGTCGATGCCGGCGTCGGCCGGCACGTCGGACACCGCCGGTGCGGCTCGTGTGAGGTCCACGTCCTTGACGCCGCCGGCGCCGGCCGCGACGTAGACGTGACCGTTGGTGTGCGCGACGCCGCGCGCGGCGAACCCGGTGACCTGCGGCGCCGCGCCGAGGCCCGGTGCGAGTCGCGGATTGGCCGGGTCGCTGATGTCGAGGATCGCCAGCCCGCCGTCGGTGCCGGCGTACAGCGCGAAGCCCGCCGCATCGAACGCGCGCACCGGCGCGCCGACCGCCACCGAGCCGCGCACCTGCGGCGCCGCCGGGTCGCGCACGTCGATCGCGACGACGTCGCCGGTGTCGGTGCCGGCGTACACGATGTCGCCCGCGACGAACACGGCCTGGACGACCGCGCCGCCGACCGGCGCCGTCGCGACCAGCGCGGCCGCCGGGACGACCGGGTCCGGCGCGCCGTCGATCCGCACGACCGACACCCCCGCCGCGCCGTGTGCCACGTAGACGAACGGATCGCTCACGTCCGGCGACAGCGCCGCGACCCCGAGCGCCGGCCCGCCCGGCAGGTCGAGGACGAACACGGACGCGGCGTCGCCCACCGACGGCCGCACCGCCGACGGATGCCCGCGCCGGGTGACGTCGGCGACGATCAACTTGCCCGCGTTGCCGGCGGCGACGGTCATGACCGCGACGTCGCGCAACGTCGGCGCGCGCGTCGCCTCCGGCGTGACGTTGCGGATGAGCACCACGCCGGTGCCCTCGAACGCGCCGCCGACCCCGAGCGACCCGTCGAACACCGGCTCGACCGCGGCGGCGACGCGATCGGTTGGGTTGACGATCAGGCCGGGGAATCGGGTCGACGCTCCCGGCGTGTTGCCCTTGAGTTCGCGCTCCTGCTTGTACTCGAACAGCTCGAGGCCGCCAGCGCCGGCCGCGAACACCCAGTCGCCGACGTACGGGTACCGACCCGCGCCGACGCCGTAGGTGACGCCGAGGATGTGATCGTTGCGCACGCGGCCGGCGTCGTCGACCAGGGCGTGGCACCAATCGCAATCGCGCGTCTCCGCCGGGCGCACGGTGTGGGGCATCGTCTGGTTCATGGCCGCCCCGCTGGTCGCCACGTTCGTCCGCCCGGTGTTGGCGTCCCGCGCCTGAAACGTCGTGAAGACCGTGTTGTCGACCACCGTGTGGCCGTCGGCGTCGTTGAGCGACACGAACACCTGCATCGACGATCGGAACGGCGCGAGCCGGCCGCCGTCGGCGGCGGCATCGACCGCGAGCACGAACGGACTGCGCATCAAGCTCAGCAGTTGGAAGTTGGTCGCGGCGGCCTGTGTGCTGTTGTTGAACCAGGTCTCGTTTTCGCCCGCGACCTTGATCAGGTCCCCGTTCGGCTCGAGCTTCGTCTTGATGTCATCGCCCAGGTTGACGTTGTAGTGACAACCCATGCAGTTGAGCACCCACGACATATGGCACGAGTAGCACTCGAGCTTGGCGCTCTGCAGCTCGCCGTTCGGCCCGAAGGTCGACCCGGCGTTGTGGCCGCCGGCGGGCGCGGGCGGCATGTGCTGCGACGCGTGCGCCTCGACCGCGCGCGGCTCGAAGTCGGGATGCGCCGCATCGACCGTGTCGACGACCTGCGGCACCCGCCACTCGAGCCCCGGTGTCACCCGCGACCGCTGAATGATCGCGCCGTCGCGCTCGACGAAATACGGCACGCCGTCGTGGTCGACCGCGCGACGCAGGTCGTTGAGCCCGTTCGGCCCCGACGTGATCAGCGTGGCGCGCGCGTCCAGCGTGCCGTGGCAGTCCTCGCACTCGATTTCGATCTGGTCCCAGTTCGTGTGATAGAGGTTGCCGTCCCCGTGGACGTCCTGCAGGAAATGGCAGTCGATGCAGTGCATCCCGCGCTCGAAGTGGATGTCCATCAGCCGCGTCGACCCGTTGGCGCCGCCGTAGACGTAGCGCATCTGGCGGCCGTCGACGCTCACTTCGCGCGGCGCGTGATCGATCAGGTCGAGCACGCCGTCGCCGTCGAGATCCTCGTCGAGCTGGCGTTCCTCGATCACCTCGCCGTCCGGGCCGAACCGGCGCAGCGTGACCACGCCGAGTTCGCCGTCGTTGTTGCAGTCCTCGGTGTAGACCTCCGGCGCACAGCCGCCGCCGCCGCGCACGAAACCGGCCGCGTCGAGTTCCGCGTCGCGCCGGCGCGCGGCCTCGATGACCGCGAGGCCGGACGGCAGCACCAAGTTGCCGTCCTCCTCGCGCACGAGCGAGTCGTGAATTTCGACCTGCGTGCCGCGCGGCGTCGTAAACCGGATCGACTTGCGGCGCGCGAGCAGATCGCGCTGCTCGTCTTCGGCCATGCCCTGGTAGGCGAGATCGATCCGCGTGACGAACGCGTGGCACAGCCCGCACTGCTGGGTGGTCACCGCGGTCGTGAGCGCGTGATCCCGTGAGTAGTAGCGCTGCTGGTCTCGCCCGGTGCGCTCGCGCTCGGCCGAATTGACCGCGATGCCGACCAGGCGGAGGTCGCCGTCGAGGTCGACGATGTCCTGCGTCGCCGGATCGAACTCGCGGTGGCGCGTGGTCGGGTCGGCCACGAGTTCCTCGGTGACGCCGCCGGCCTGTTCGCGGCGCACCAGGTGCGGCCGGCGCGCCCCGGACGGGTCGTAGAGCATGTGGCACGCGGTGCACCCCGACGAGTGGCCGCGGCCGAACGGGTTGTTGGTCGCGATGCGCGCGACGTCGGGCAGGATCGACGTGCCGAACGTGAACGCGAAGTTGGACGCGGACCCCGGATAGTTGACCGGGTAATAGGCGCGGAAGCCCCGCAGCACGTTATCGACCGGGTCGGGCACGCCGGCCGCCAGCTCCTCCGCCGGCGGAGCCGACAGCCGCGGCAGCGCCGCGTCCGGGTCCATCAACGGGTTGCCGCCCCACTCGAACCGAGGGTTGGTCACGCCGTCGTGCTCGGCGGTGCGACCGCCCAGCGGCAGCGCGTCGATCGTCCCCTGCACCGCCTCGAACGCCGGCAATCCGACGTTGCCCGGCGCGTCGGCGGCGGCGTTCGGGTCGCGGTCGGCGGCGAGCCGTTCGAGGCACGCCGAGTCGAACACCGGTTGCCCGCGGCCGCCGGGATCGCCCACCGCAGAGATGTCGATACAACTGTCGATGGCGGCGTAGTCGAGCACGTAGCCGAACGCGCCCGCGCGCGGGTCGCGCCCGGGCGGCTGCGCCGCCTGCCAGGTCGGCCGCCAGCTCTCGTTGCCGTAGTAGGCCCCGTTGATGACCGCGGCGTTGTTGACCATGATCGACCGGCGCATCGTCTCGACGACCCCCTGGTGGCAGCCGCCGACGGCCGGCTCGTCGAGCGCGGCCCGCGACTGGCTGCCGCAGGTTGCGGTCGCGACGCGCAAATCCCCCGGATTCAGCCACCGGGTGTAGTTGAGGTCGCGGTTGAGTTCGGAGTCGACGAACTGGCCGGCGCCCTGTCCCTGCAGCCCGAGTTCGACGATCTCGCCGGGGTCGATCACCGCGGTCGGATTGTCGGGGTCGTCGAACGTCGGCCCCTCGTCGACGACGCCGTCGCCGTCGTCGTCGATCCCGTTGGCCCAGAAAAACCGCGCCAGGCCGGGCTTGGGCCGCACGTGACTGCGGGCGAGCAGGTCGGGGTCGCGGTAGATCGCCGGGTCCGACGCGGCGTCGGCGGGTACGTCGGCGACCTGGTCGTCGCCGCCGTGGCAGTCGACGCAGCGCAGCTTGTAGGTCGGATGGACCTGCCCCGCGGACAGGCCGGTGTGGCACCGCACGCAGGTGCCGTCGAACTCCAAGTCGGCGCTCACGACCGTCTCGCTCGCCGAGCAGGCGGTCGCGACGGCCGCCATCGCCGCCGCCATCGCGCACATGCGTCTGCGCAACCGGCTCATCCGTGCGTGAATCCCGACAGGAGCTTCTTGCGGATCGAGGGGTGATGGCATCGCTCACACT
This sequence comes from Deltaproteobacteria bacterium, assembly GCA_003696105.1. Taxonomy (NCBI): domain Bacteria; kingdom Pseudomonadati; phylum Myxococcota; class Myxococcia; species Deltaproteobacteria bacterium. Next base: position 11,731 of record RFGE01000353.1, read on the forward strand.
TGCCCGGCGCGGTGCTGTCGACGTCCGGGTGACAGCCGCGCGCGCCGCAATATCGGTCCATCGACGTGCCGTCGATGATCGGCTGGCGCTTGATCTGCGCGACGGTCCGGTACCGGTCGCGCCGCGCCTCGATCATGTAGTGACACGAGCTGCACTGCAGCCGCGACCCGTCGGCGGCCACGCGGTGCTCGACGCGCTCGTGGCGAAAGCACGGCGTGTCGGCGCGCTGCTCCGGCGTCATGTCGGCGCGCCACGCCGAGTCGCAACTCTTGAGGTCGAGCGCCTTGCGCGCGCCGGCGACGAATGCGTCCTGCCGCCCCGGCTCGGTGTGGCACGCGCTGCACACGCCCATCGGCGGGGCGGCGCCGGCGCCCACCGCGTGGCACTTGGCGCACTGCGGGTGGCCGGGGGTGTAGACCGCCTCGAACGTGCGCTCGTCGACGACGTGGCAGTCGGTGCAGCGGGCGCGGTCCAGGTGGGCGGCGTGGTCGAAGTCGACGTGGAACTCGCGCCGCGCGTAGCCGCGGAACGCGGCGTCCGCGCTCGCCTTGCGGTGAGGCGGCGGCGGGCGATCGCCCGCGTGACAGCCGGCGCAAAACGCGGCGGCGCGCGCGCCGCGGTCGTCGCTGCGGCCCGCGGCCAGGAAGTCCTCCGCGTGGCAGCCGGCGCGCAGGCACGGCTGATGCCCGCGCGCGCCGACGGGGACGAGCGCGCCGTTCGGATCGGGCGCGTGGCACGAGTCGCACGCGTCGGCGATGCGCACGCCGCGCGGCACGTGCGCGGCGTGGCTGAACGTGCGCGCGCCGGCGCCGCGCGCGGGGGCGGGCGACGCGGCGGGGCCCGCCGGAGCCGGCGCCGCGGCGGAGCCCGCCGGAGCCGGAGCGCGCGGCGACGCGGCGCCCGCGCCGGGCAACGACGCGGGACGCGCGGCCGAAGCCGCGCCGGGCGGCGACGCGGGACGCGCGGCCGAAGCCGCGCCGGGCGGCGAAAGAGCGATCGCCGCCCGCGCCGCCGCGACGACGGCGACCGCGCCCGCGATCGCCCACGCCGCCGGCCGCCGCGCGGTCATCGCTCCTCCCGGCGGTGGCATCGATAGCAGCCGAAGCCGGTCGTCTTGAACGCGCGCTCGCCGTCGTGGCACGCGTCGCAGCTGCGCATCGTCGGCGGCGCGATGTCGGCGACGCGCTCGGCGCGCGCGACCGCCTCGTGGCACACGGTGCACGCCGGCTCGCCGCCGCCGCGCGGGTCGACCGCGTGCGTCTCGTGGCGGAAGGTCGCCGCGACCGACCACGCCGACGGAGCGCGCGCCACGGCGGCGGCCTCGCGCGGCCGATGGCACCCCGCGCACGCCGTCATCGCCGGCTGAGCGCGCTGGCCGTGGCACGGCGCGCACGCGGCGTGACCGGAGCCGGCCGCATCGCCGCGGTACGGGTCGCCGTGACACGCCTTGCAGTCGCCGGCGCCGGCGCGCGCGTGCGCCGCGTGCGAGATGTCCCGGCCGAAGTCGCTGTCCGCCCGGCGCCGGGCGACGGCCGGTTGCGCGATCCACGGCGCCGTGCCGTCGTGGCAGGTGCCGCACACCTGCGGGCGGCGCGAGAAGAACTCGCCGGCGTGACAGCCCGCGTCGCTGCACGGCCGGTGCGGCTGCGCCGCCGTCGCCGGCCGCACCGCGAACGCGGCGTCGAGCGCGTGGCACGCGGTGCAGTCGCTCTGATCGACCCGCCGCGTCGCGTGGCGGGCGTGGTCGTAGCGCGGCAGCGGCGCCGTCGGCGTCGCGACCGGCGGCTGCGCCGGCGATGCGTGGCAGCGGGTGCAGGTCGCGCCGACGGCCGAGAACGCCTTCGCGCCGTCGTGGCAGGTGTCGAAGCACCCCTTCATCGTCGGCAGTGGAACGACGTCGTCCGTCTCGGCCTGCGCGATGTTGGCGTGGCAGGTCAAGCACGCGCGGCCCTCGCGACCGACGCGGCGCGCGTTGGCGTGCTTTTCGTGGTCGAACGCGCCGGCGACCGAAAACGGATTGGACGGGCGCGCGGTCGCGGCGGCGCGGCCGCGCTCGCTGGTCGCGTCGACGTGACAGCCCGCGCACGACGTCATCTTGGGTTCGGCCGCCGTCGCGTGGCAGCCGCCGCACAGCGCGTGACCGGCGCGGAGCGCGTCGCCCGTGCGCGGCGGCGCGTCGCCGAACGCGCCGTGGCACGCCTCGCACTGCTTGCCGGAGCCGCCCGGTCGCACGTGGACGCGATGCGAATACAGCGCGACGAACTGGCGCGGGCCCGTCTTCGTCTTGGCATGGCAGAACGCGCACCAGTCCTTCTTGCGGCTGCGCTCCAGCTCGCGCCGGGACATGACGATCTTGCCGTGGCACTGCTTGCACGGCTGGTGGTCGCGCTTGCCGACCGGCACCAGCGTGCCGTCGGGCGACGACGCGTGGCACCGCTCGCACGCGAGCACCGTGTCGTCGGTGGCCTTGAGCTTCGCGGCGTGATCGCGGTGGTCGAAGCGGTTGGACGCGCCGTCCGCCGCGCCGGCCGCGTGCGCGCGCGCCGTCGCGACGGCCGCGGCGGCGACCACCGCGACTCCGGCGATCCGCAGCGCCGCCGGACCGCGCATCAGAACGCCACCTCCGCGACCGCGCGCGCGCTCATCAGCACGCCGAGTTCCGCAGCCAGCGCCGGGGACGGCTGCGCGATCTCACCCGACACCGCCACGCGCGCCCGCGAGCCGACCCGGTAGCGCACGTCGATCTGGCCGCCGGCGGTCGTGTCGCCGGACACGCGGGCGTACGGCGTCTCGTAGTCGGCGATGCGCACGTAGGCGCCGGCCGCGGCGGTCGCCCGCGCGCCGGCCCGGTAGCGCAGCTCGCCGGACAGCTCGTGAAACGACGTCGCCGCCGCACCGGCCGTGTCCGCGAAGTCCGAACCGGCCTGCTGCGCCGCGTCGCGCGCACTCGTGCGCCGCAGCTTGTACTGCCCGCCGGCCTGCAGCGACCGCCCCAGCGTCGCGCGGGCCGCGGCCCCCGCCTCGACGTACGACGCGTCGAACGCGGACGTCGACTCGTCCGATGCACGGTTCACGCGGCCGAAGCCGTACAGCTCGAGGTGGCGCGACGGCTGCACCATCGCCGTGGCCGACACGCGCACCGCGTCGCGCACCGGATCGAACCCCAGGCGCACCCGGTCGGCCACGTCGACGACGTCGCCGCGCGCCGGGCTCACGTAGTCGTACGCGACGTCGGCGGCGCGGAGCTGTTCGGCGCGGACGACCGCGTACACCCGCCGGCCGAACCCGCGGCGCACGCGCAGACCGATACGGCCGATGCCCGCGCCGTCGCCGGCGTCCACCGCGCGCAGGGTCGCCGACACGTCGGTGCCGGCCCAGCGCCCCCGCGCCGCCCACTCGACGAGCGTGGTCGCGCCGTCGTAGTGCAGCGCGTCCACCGACACGTCCACCGGCACGCCCGCCAGCCGGTCGCCGAACAGCTTCACCCCCGCGCCGGCGAGCACGCCCGGGTCGTCGTCGACGTACAGCGAGACCCGCCGGCCGACGAAGCCGGACGCCTCGTAGCCCAGGTCCGCACCGCCGTACGCGGCGGTGACGCCGTCGAAGTGGGCGATGAATCGGGTCGTTCCGTAGCGGAACTGGCGTCCGGCGCGAACGTAGAGGTGGCGCAGCGGCGACGCGTCGCCGCCGTAGCCGTCGAGTTCGGCGTACGCCGACCGCAGCCACAGCGCGTCGCCGCCGCCCGCGTCGTACACGTGCGGCACCGCGGCGAACGCGCTCGCGCCGGCCGGGTCGAGCCGGAACTGCGACGACAAGTACGTGTGAAGCGACGGCAGCAGCACGCCGCGGCTGCCGAGCACGGCGTCGCCGAGCAGATAGTTGCGACCGGTCACAAAGGACTCGCCGCCGGGGCCCGTCGCGTCCTCCGGCCGCACGCCGGTCTTCGCGAAGTCGCCGCTCGTCGTCGCCGAATCGACCGCGTAGCCGACGTTCAGGTGGAACACGACGCGCTCCTGCACGTCGCGCCACGAGTCGGGCAGCGCGCGGTAGCGACCGCCGCGGCGGACCGCGGCGGCTGGCGGGGCGCCGGCGTTCGCCGCGCTCGCGCCCGTCGCGCCAGTCGCCGCGCCGCCCGGACTCGCCGCCGCACCGCCGCCCGCACTCGCCGCCGCCGCGCCGCCCGGACTCGCCGCCGCCGCGCCCGCGCCAGTCGCCGCGCCGCCCGCACCGCCGCCCGCACTCGCCGCCGCCGCGCCGACCGCGGCGCCGGCCGCACTCGCCGCCGCACCGCCGGCCGCACTCGCCGCCGCCGCGCCGCCCGCGGCGCGCATCTGCAGCGAGCCCACATCCGGCGCCGGCACGTCGTGGACCGCGAGATCGACCGCGCGCGCGCCGGCGCCCGCCTCGGCCCGCGCCGGCCCGGCGCCGCTGCCCGCGCCGACCGCGACGCTCGCCGCCACCGCGAGTACCCGGCGCGCCGTCATCGCTGCCCCCGGTGGCAATCGCTGCACGTGTCCTCGAACGTGTGGCACGCGAAGCAGCTCGACAGCCCGAAGCGCGCCTCCTGCGCGTGGCCGCCGAGCCGGAACTCGGCCATCGGCTGATGCGACCGCGGCGGAATCGAATGACACGCCGCGCACCAGTCCGCCGCGTGGCAGGTCTGGCAGCGGTCGCGATCCGCCGCGGCCTCGCGTCCGTGGTCGCGATCGCGCCAACCCATGCCGTGGTCGCGCGGACGCATGCGATCGTGGCACTGGAAACACGAGTCGCGCGGCGAACCGCTCAGCCCGTCGTGGCAGTAGGCGCAGCGCGCCTCCGGATCGGCGGCCGCCCGCGCGTGATCGGTGCGGAACGCGAGCGTGTGGTCGTCGGGCATGCCCTTGCCGACCATGTGGCTGCGCGGCGGCACGCCCGCGGCGATCGCGGTGTGGCACACGTCGCAGTGCGCGATCCGGACCCGCTCGGGGGTGCGGCTCGCGTCCTCGTGGCACGTCGCGCACTGCTGCATCGGCGGCACGCTCACGTCGGCGTTCGACCGCGACCGCGGCACGTCGGCGTGGCACGTCGCGCACGGAATCGGCGCGCCGGCCGCGTCGCGCTCGTGCGTCGCGTGCGCGAACACGAGGTCCCCGGTGATGAGCTGCCGGCCCCGCTCGAGCGCGACGTCGCCGGTCGGGTGGCACGCGTCGCACCGCCGCAGCGCGGCGGCGGCCGCGGCGGGCTTGCCGTCGCCGTGACAGCGGGCGCACTCCGCGTGCCCGGGCAGCGCCGGGTCGCGCGCGTCCGCCGCGCGCGCGTGGCAGTCGCCGCACGCGACGTGGAAGCCGACGCGGCGGTCCATCGCGCCGGCGTCCAGGTGCAGTTGGTGCGAAAAGCGAGCCGCGAGCACCTTGCGCGTGCCGCGTTCGGGATACGGCTGAAGCGTCGTCGCGCCCCGCTCGCGCGGCTCCACCGCCGCGTGGCAGTTCAAGCAGAACCGCCCCGGCGGGCGGTAGAACTCGTCGCGGTGACACTCGTCGCACGGCGCGTGGTCGTTCGCGCCCGGCCGCGCCACCTCGCCGCGCGCGACCGCGTCGGCCGGGTGGCAGTCGGCGCACTGCAGCCCGCGACCGCGATAGCCCGCGATGCGCGGATCGTCGCCCGTGTGCAGCCCGTGCGGAAAGCGGTCGCTGTCGGCCGGCACGACCGCGACCGCGGCGCGCCCGCGCGCGGCACCATCCGACGCGCCACCACACGCGGCGGCCGCACACGCGGCGGCCGCATGCACGACCGCGAGCCAGCGACAAGCTCTGTCCATTGCTCGATACAACTTTTCGATCGACGCACTTGATGCGTATCATTGGCGCCCGTGTCTGGTAAAGGAGGCTCATGACGGTTTCGGCCGCCCTGCCTGCCGGCGACCCCGCCGCCCTGCTGGCGACCGTGCCGTTTTTGTCCGACGTGGATCCGGACGACCTCGCCGACTTCGCGCGGCATTGTGCGGTGCGCCACTACGCGGCCGACGAGGCCATCGTTCGCCAGGGGGAATTCGGCCACTCGATGTTCGTGCTCGCCGCCGGCGCGGTGCGGATTACCGCCACCGACGACGCCGGCACGCGCCTCGAACTCGGCCGGCTGGACCAGCCCGGCAGTTTCTTCGGCGAGGTCGCGCTGCTCGGCCGCGGCGTGCGGTCGGCCACGGTCACCGCCGACGGGCCGGCCACCCTGATCGAGATCGAAAAGAACCGGTTCGACCGGCTCGCGCGCCGCCATGCCAGCGTGCTCGCGGCGCTCGAGCGCGTCTACCACGCGCGGTCGATCTCGACCTACGTGCGCCTGCACCGCTACCTCGGCCAGCTCGACGAGGCGACCCTGTCCGCGCTGATCGACGGCGCCACGATGCGCAAGTTCGCCCGCAACGACGTCGTGTGCCGGGCCGGCGATCCGTCGGACACCGTGCTGCTGGTCAAAGACGGCGTCCTCAAGATGCTGCGCCGGCGTCCCGACGGCCGCGAGTCGATCCTCGCCTATTTCAACACGCACGACGCCTACGGCGTCCACGATCCGCCGTCCGGGCGACCGGCCGACCTGGTGGCGCTCGGCCAGGCCGAAGTGATCTTCTTGCCGCGCGGCCCGTTCGATCAGCTCGCGGTCAGCCACCCGCAGATCTACGAGCGGTTCGGCAAGGACGACATGCACCGGTCGGCTGCGCTGCGCGGCGCGGGCCTAACCGTGCTCAGCGCCGCCGACGCATTCTTGCAGGAGGGCGTCGAGGTCGAGTCCCTGCTCGTCATCGACCTCGACCGCTGCGTGCGCTGCGGAAACTGCGTCCGCGCGTGCCACGACCGCCATCAGTTCACGCGGCTCGACCGGCGCGGGCCGATCTTCCGCCGCCGCAAGCGGGTGGACTCGCCCGAGCACCAGCACCTGCTCATCCCCACCTCGTGCCGGCATTGCCGCGATCCGGAGTGCATGGTCGGCTGCCCCACCGGCGCCATCCACCGGACGCCCGACGGCGAGGTCGACATCAACGACAACTGCATCGGCTGCGACAACTGCGCGCGCAAGTGTCCGTACGACAACATCACGATGATGCCGCTGCCGGAGGACCAACAGCGCGACGGCGTCGTCAAGCGCGCGATCAAGTGCAACCTGTGCCGCGGCTACGCCTATTCGAACTGCGTGTACAACTGTCCGCGCGGCGCGGTGTTGCGCGTGGACCCGTTGCGCTACTTCGACGAACTCGCCCTGGTGATGGAGCCCGAGCAGGTCGAGGCGATCGAGTGGGCGCGCAAGCGGGCCGAGCAAGCCGGCACGCTCGGCACCAAGCAGCAGGTCCTGCCGCGGTCGACCCGGTTCATCAAGGTGTCGCTCGCGGTGTTCGCCGTCGGCCTCGCCGGCCTGATCGGCGCGTTCTTGCGGTCGCCGGCGCCCCGCGTCGGCGGCTCGTCCTGGGGCTTGACGTTCGGCGTCGTGGCGACCGGATGCCTCGCGTTTGCGATGCTGCTCGGCGCGCGCAAGCGCATGCGCACCCGCGCGCTCGGCCACCTGGAGGTGTGGACGCAGTATCACATGGTCGTCGGCGCGCTCGGATTCGTCGCCGCCCTCGCGCACGCGGGCTTTCGCATCACCGGCGTCTTCACCACCGCGCTGCTCGCGGTGTTCGCCGTCGAGGTCGCGACCGGCATCGCCGGCCAGGTTCTGTACACCGTCGTACCGCGGTTGCTCACGCGGCTCGAACGCCACGGCCTCGCGAAGCTGATCGAAGATCTGCTCGCCGAGGAGATCGAGCTGTCCGACGGCATCGCCGAGTTGGTCGATCGCGCACCGGCCGACGTGCAAGCGCTGGTGCGCGGTCCGATCGCCGCCGCGTCGGGCACGGTGCGCCAGCGCTACCGCGCCGACTACGACCCGGTCGCGCACGTCGACCGGGTGCGCGCGCTGCTGTCGGCCAAGCTGGCCGCCGTTCCGCCGGCGCACGCCGCCACCGTCGACCGCGTGCTGCGCGACACCAACCGGCTGCTCGACGTGCGCGCCCAGTTGCGCCTGCACCGGGCGATGAAGACCTGGCTGATCGTCCACCTCGCCGCGGCCGGCGCGCTCGCCGTGCTGGTCCCGGTCCACATCGTCGCGATGCTGACGGTCCTGTGATTCGCCTGCTGTTCCAGTCGGGCCCGCTCGCGGGCCGCGAGATCGCCACCGGCGCCGCCGAGATCCGCCTCGGCCGCGATCCGGCCCACAACGACGTCACGATCGACGACCCCATGGCGTCGGCGCGCCACTGCGTGCTGCGGCGGTCGCCGCGGGGCGCCTACCTCCTCGAGGACCTCCGGTCGACCAACGGCACCTACGTCAACGGCCGTCGGATCACCACCGAGTACCTCGCGCCCGGCGATCGGTTCGGCATCGGCGCCACCGAGATCGAGGTCGGCGACGGCCGCCCGCGCCTGCTGGTCGTCGGCGGCCCGCGCGCCGGCCGCGAAGTCCCTGTCGGCGCCGACCCGATCTCGATCGGCCGCGCCCCCGACAACGACCTCGTGTTCGACGACCCGGACGTGTCCGCACACCACTGCGTCCTGGTCGTGCACCCCACCGGCTTCATCCTGCAAGACAACGGCTCGACCAACGGGTCGTTCGTCAACGGCGAGCGCATCGTCCGCCAACCGGTCGACGACGGCGACGTAATCCGCGTCGGCGCCAACGACATCCGCTTTCTGATCGACGAGCCGGAGCGCACGACCGACGTCCACGAGGCGGCCGGCACCGGCGATGCGATCGCGCGGCTCGTCTTCGTGTCCGGGCCGCACGACGGCCTCGTCGTGCCGCTGGCCGAGGGGCAGATCGCGATCGGCCGCCGCCCGGATTGCGACGTCATCCTCGACGACCCGCTGGTATCCGCCGCCCACTGTGCGCTCACGGTCGAGGGCGGCCAGTTCCTGCTAATCGATGTCGGCTCCACCAACGGTACGCTGGTCAACGGCGCGCGGATCGACGGACCGACGAAACTCGGCCCGGGCGACCTGATCCAGATCGGCGCGAGCGTGTGCGAACTGCAGATCGCCGGCGGCGTCGCGACCGCGACCGGCCGCACGGTGATGTCGACGGTGATCGCCGAGGGAGCGTACGAGGTCACGTCCCGGCCCAAGTTCGTCATCGGCGGCGAAGTCGTGAGCGCGGACCAGGTCGACATCGGCCGCGCGCCGTCGTGCGCGATGCGGCTCGACAGCGACTTCGTGTCGCGCGTGCACTGCACGATCGCGTGGGCGGGCGACGGATTCTACGCGGAGGACCGCTCCACGCACGGGACGTACATCGGCGACCGGCGGATCGTGCGCGCCAAGCTCGAAGACGGCCACGTGCTGCGCTGCGGGCCGCACGTCATCAAGGTGTCGATTCGCGGGGAACGCTGCAGCCTCGAGGAGGCGGACGCCGCCGCCGCCCTCGCGGCGATCGAGATCGCCCGCGAGGCGCAGGCCGGCGTTGCGGGCGTGGCCGCCGCGGGCGCCGGCGCGCCGGCCGCCTACAAGACGGTGTTTCACGTCGCCGCGCCGGCCGCCGAATCCGTCGCGGACCGCAAGGCGGAGTTTCGCCAGCGCGCGCCGGCGTGGCGGCCCAGCTCCGACGTTCAGCCCAATCGACTGCCGGCCGTCGCCGTCGCGGTCGCCGCGGCCACGGCGGCCGGCCTGTGCGCCGTCTTGCTGTCGGCGAGCGACGGCGATGCGGCGCTGGTCAACCATCCGCTGTCCGAGTCGCACGCGTCCGTCGCGTTCCAGCGACAGGCGCGCGCCGCCGGCCTGCCCGGCGGATGCCGCGCATGCCACAGCCCGGGCGCCGGCGCCGACCGGGACAAGTGCACCCGATGCCACCCGGACCACGACGCGATTCGCCCGGCCCACGCGGCCGCGATCGGCAGCTGCGACACGTGTCACGCCGAGCACGATGGCGCTGCACGGTTCGATGCGTCCGGCGCGCCGTCACTGCTCGGAGCCGCCCGGCGTTGCACGACCGAAAGTTGCCACGCCAACCAACACGCCGACGCGTTCGCGACCTCCGGCCGCACGCCGCCTGTCGTGCTCGGCGCCGGCCCCGTACCCACCTTCGACCTGTCGCAGGAAGACCTGCACGCGCGACACGCCGTCGTCCGCCACCGCGGCGACGACGTCGCGATCGGCTGCACGGCCTGCCACGCCGCGATCGACACCGCGACCGGAGAGTTCGTGCCGGCGCCCGCGGGGCTCAGTTGCTTTCGCTGCCACGGCGGCGGCCAGGACGCGGTGCGGCACCAGTGTCTGTCCTGCCACACCGACGAGCACCCGCGCGGCGAGCTGAACCGCCTGCCGCCGGGCGATCCGCTCATCGCCCGCGCATCCCCCGTGCCGAGTCCCGGCCGGTCACTGTGGCTCGGCGGCGGGCTCGCCGTCGCGCTGTTCGCGCCGCTGGCGGCGATCGCGCTGGTGTTGCGCGCCCGCCGCCGCCAGCGCGCCGAGAAGCTCGTCGCCAAGCTCCAACAGTACCCCGCCGAGATCGTCAAGCGTCTCATCCACTCGATCAACCGCGAAAAGTGCGTCGGCTGCTCGCTGTGCGTCCAGGCGTGCCCGGCGAGCGTGCTCGAACTCGTCGACCACAAGTCGACGGTCGTCAACTTCGACGCCTGCATCCAGTGCCGCAAGTGCGAGGCGGCGTGCGCGTTCGACGCACTCCGCATGCACGAGGCCGACAAGCCACCCCCGATGATCTCCGTCCCCGACCTGGACACGTACTACCAGTCGCCGGTCGAGGGGCTGTACCTCATCGGCCAGGCGGCCGGCACGCCGCAGATCAAGAACGCGTCCAACCTCGGACGCGCCGCGATCCAGCACATGGTCAAGGCCGGGCTGCGGCCGGGTGCGGGCGCGGCGGCCGGCGCGCAGGTGGACGTGGTCATCGTCGGGTCGGGACCGGCGGGGCTGTCGGCCGCGCTCACCGCGCGCCAGCTCGGGTTGTCGTACGTCGTCCTCGAGAAGCAGCGCGCGCCCGCGTGGACCGTGCGCAACTACTACCACAAGGGCAAGGAGGTCATGGCCGAGCCGCACGACGTCGAGCTGCTCGGGCCGCTCCCGCACTGGGACACCGACCGCGAGCAGCTGCTCGCCAAGTGGGACGAGCTGATCGCCGCCAACGGGGTCGACATCCGCTACAACCAGGACGTGACCGACGTCCGCCGCGACGGCGACCGGTTCGCGGTCGCCACGGCCGGCGCACCGCCGCAGACGTGGACCGGCGCGCGCGTGGTGCTCGCGATCGGCACGATGGGCAACCCGCGCAAACTCGGCTGTCCCGGCGACGACCTGGAGAAGGTGCGCAACGCGCTCGTCGACCCGGACGAGTTCCGCGGGCGAGCGATCCTCGTCGTGGGCGGCACCGACTCGGCGATCGAGGTCGCGCTCGCGCTGTGCGACGAAAACCGCGTGTGGCTGTCGATGCGGCGCGCGAAGTTCGACCGGGTCAAGCCGGCGAACCTCGAACGCATCAACGCCGCCGTCGCCGCCGGCAAGGTGACGATGCTGCCGTCCACGCAGGTGTCGGCCGTCACCGCGACGCACGTGACGCTCACGAACCGCAACGACCAGTCGACGTTCGAGCTGGAAAACGACTTCGTGTTCGCCATGATCGGGGGCAACCCGCCGACCAAGTGGCTGCAGTCGATCGGCGTGCCGTACACCGAGAAGCCGCACGCGTGGTCGCCGCCCCGCACCGACGAGCTGGTGCGCGCGACGCAGTAGCCGCGGACCCCGCGCGCCGACGAGCCGGTGCGCGCGACGCAGCCGCTGCGGACCCCGCGCGCGGGCGAGCTGGTGCGCCCGACGCAACCGCCGCGGACCCCGCGCGCCGACGAGCCGGTGCGCGCGACGCAGCCGCCGCGGACCC
>RFGE01000354.1 GCA_003696105.1 Deltaproteobacteria bacterium
CGCCGCCCGGCGCCGCGCGCCCACCGCGCAGTCGCCCGGCCGCGATCGCGCCGCACCGGTCGCGACGCCGCGCCGGCACCGCCGCGATGCGGCCGACGCCGGGGCGCGCTCGCGGCGTCGATCGCACCGCAAGCGGCCGGATTGGGAGGTCGACATCGGCGAGCGCTCGCCCGACGAGATCCCAATCCGCTGACCCGCCGATCCGCCGGCATCCCGGTGCGCCGGCGTCCCGATGCGCCGGAGACGCCATCGGCCGTGCCGCGCGCGGTGGCCGGCGCGAACCGGCGCGAACTGGTGTTCGAGCAGTCCGGCGCTGTATTCTGACCGCAATGATTGCGTCCCGGTCTCGCACCCCGTCCGCCCTGCGCCTCGCGCCGCCCGCGGCGATCGTCGCCGTCGCGGCCGGGGTCGTCGCCACGGCGGCCCCCGCGCGCGCCGACGAGCCGGCGAGCGGCCGCGCCGCGGCCGAGTACGTGGTCGAGCCGGGCGGCAGCGCGTCGTTCGAGGTGCCTGTCAACGCCGCGTTCGTCACGGTCCTGTACTTCCCCGACCGCGTCGTGTCGGCGGTCGCGTCGGACAAACGACGATTCGACATCCGCGCCCGCGGCGATACCGTCACCCTGCGACCACGGACCGAGCAGGCCGGGGTGACCGCCAACCTCAACGTCCAGACCGAATCGCTCAAGGTCAGCGTGATCCTCAAGACGGTGCCGAAGTCGCACGCCCTCGCCCAGGTGGTGTTCAAGCGAGCCGACGCGGAGGCCGAATTCGAGCGCCGCGTGCGCGCCGAGGTCGACCGCCGCACGCGCGAACTCGAGCGCGCGATCGCGCGGCGGCGCGCGCAACTGGACGACGAGGTCGCGCGCCGCGCGCGCGCCGATCTCGCCGCGCGGGCGCTGGCGCGGCTCGAGACCCAGCGGCTCACCGCGATCGCGCGCAACGACGACAACGTGATCGTCCGGGTGCCGCAGGTCGCCTTCATCGGCGACGACGCGTACCTGTTTTTCGAGATCCAGAACCGCGACCGGACGCCGTACCGCGTCGCGCGCGTCGACCTGCACCACAACGGCAAACCGGTCGGCGGCCCTGCCCTGCTCGCGGGCGGCGGCGGCGGCGGGCTGCTCGGCACCGTGCCTTCGGGCAAGCGCGTGCGCGGCGTGGTCGTCGTGCCGTCGGCGCTCCGCCTCGCGCGCGAGCCGCTCACGCTCACCGTGTCCGAGCCGGACGGACGCCGGCGCGTCGTGGTGGACGAGGTCGTGCTGCCGTGACCCGCGCCGCAGCCATCGCTGCAGCCATCGCCGCGGTCGCCGCTCCCCGCGCGGCGCGCGCGGATGCCCAGGAGGCGTCCATCCACGTCGAGCTGCTCGCGGGACGGATCGCGGTCGCCGACCCGGGGGTCGACCGTCCCGCCGCCAGCGCGGCCGCCGGCGGCGTCGGCGTGCGCGCGACGCTCGCCACCCACGACGCGTTCGCCTACGAGCTGGCCGTCCGCATCCTGCAGGGCGGAGACGTGCGCTACGGGGGCGTCGCGATCGGCGGTCGCGAAGGCGAGCTGTCGCGCACGCCGCGCGCATTTCGCGCCGCGGGCGGCCTCACCCTGCGGCTGGGAGCGCGGACGATCCCCACCGTCTCGGTGTGGGCCGGCGGGCAGCTGCGCACCGCCTCGGGCGGGCGCATCGTCGAGCCGTCGACGGGCGCCGTCGTCGGTGACATCGGCGGCGCGACCGCGACCGACGTGGTCGCCGGCGGCTCGCTGGGATTCGACTACCGCATCGATCGCCACTGGATCGTCGGCATCGCTGCCGGGGGCGGCGCGGCCATCTGGTCGTCGGCCGGATCGTACCGCGAGATCACCGCGCTCGCGCACGTGAGCTACTACGGCTATCCCCGCTGGTTCTAGCAGGCTGGTGCGTATGGGCGCGACAGCCTCCCAGGCGCTGACCCGCCGCGAGCCCAGCCGCGCGCGGGGACGCGTGCCGCGGTGCTCGCGCGCGCGTCAGCCGCGCGCGCGCAGGTACCGGACCATCGGCCCGGCGAACGGCGCCGCGGCCGCCGCCAACAGGATCCCTGCCGCCAGCCCGAGCCCGGCCACGTCGAGGCCGACGCCACTCGCGGTCGCCGGCAGCGCGCCGGCCGCCGACGCCGCCGCGGTCACCGCCGCACCCGCGAGCGCGAACACGCCCCACGTGCGCAGGCGAGCCAACCCGTAGGCGCCGGCCGCCGCCAGCGCGAGCGCCGCGATCGCGGTGCCGGCTCCGTCGCGCGGCGCCAGAGCGTACAGCACGATGTACGGCAAGCTCACGCCGACCCGGATGACGCTCTTGCCGAGCCGATGCGTGGCATTTTCGTCCATGTGGAACCGATCGCGCCAGTCGGACCGGCCGTCGAACGCTTCGGCCATCCGCCCGCCCCACAGCGCGAGCGCCGCGACCGCATGGGTCGCGCCGTAGAACACCAGCAGCGGCTCGGGACCGATCTGCCAGATCGACAGCGCCCCACTCACGAGTCCCGAGATGCCCACGCCGATCGCGAACCACCGCGCCCAGAAGTACCCGGCGACGAGCCCGACGAACGCGACCGCGTAGACGCCGGCGAGGCCGCCGAAGGCCGCACCCCACCCGCCCGGGGCCGACAGCGACACGAGGAAATAGATCGACATGTAAAAGCCGAGGACGGCGGCCGCCAGTGCCCGGCGCTCTCCGACGAGCTTGCCCATGGATCCCAAGTATAGCCGAGGCGCACGCGCGGAGCCACGCCACCGGGTTTCGCGCACCTGCCGCGCATCGCGAACTCGCGCGCGGCCCGAGGTTGAATCGGCTGGCCCCGCGGTGTAAACGCGAGGCAGCATGCCGACCGTGACGACGAACCGCGCCCTGAACGATTGGGTGGACGAATGCGTCCGCCTTTGCAAACCCGACACCGTCGTCTGGTGCGACGGATCCGAGGAAGAAAACCGTCGCCTGCTCGACCAGATGGTTGCCGACGGAACGATGATCCGGCTCAACCCGGACAAGTTCCCAAACTGCCACCTGCACCGCAGCGATCCGCGGGACGTCGCGCGCACCGAGCACCTCACGTTCATCTGCTCCGAACGCGAGCAGGACGCCGGTCCGACCAACAACTGGATGGCGCCGGACGAAGCCCGCGCCAAGATCCGCCCCCTGTTCGACGGCGCGATGAAGGGCCGCACGATGTACGTCGTGCCGTACGTGATGGGGCCGCTCGGCTCGGCGTTTTCCCGCGTCGGCGTCGAACTCACCGACTCCCCCTACGTGGTCGCCAACATGCGCATCATGACGCGCATGGGCACGGCCGCACTCGATCTGCTCGGCGACAGCCCCGACTTCGTCAAGGGTCTGCACTCGCTGGGCGACCTGTCGCCCGACCGACGCTACATCGCACACTTCCCCGAGGCGCGCGAAATCTGGTCGGTCGGGTCCGGCTACGGCGGCAACGCGCTGCTCGGCAAGAAGTGCTTCGCCCTGCGCATCGCCAGCGCCATGGGCCGCGACGAGGGCTGGATGGCCGAGCACATGCTGATCCTCGGCATCAAGACGCCCGCCGGCCGGCAACACTACATCGCCGCGGCGTTCCCGAGCGCGTGCGGCAAGACCAACCTCGCGATGCTCGTCCCGCCCGCATCGATGTCGGGCTACGAGGTCACCACGGTCGGCGACGACATCGCGTGGATCCGGTTCGGGCCGGACGGCCGGCTGTGGGCGATCAACCCGGAGGCCGGCTTCTTCGGCGTCGCGCCGGGCACCAGCGAGAAGACCAACCACAACGCGATCGTCACGGTGTCGCGCAACAGCATCTTCACCAACGTCGCGCTCACCGAGGACGGCTGCCCGTGGTGGGAGGGGTTGTCGGATCCGCCGGCCCGCCTCACCGACTGGCAGGGTCAGCCGTGGACGCCCGACTGCGGCCGCAAGGCAGCGCACCCCAACTCGCGCTACACCGCCCCCGCTCACCAGTGCCCGACGATCTCGCCGCACTGGGAGGATCCACAGGGCGTGCCGCTGTCGGCGATCCTGTTCGGGGGCCGCCGGGCCCGCCTCGCGCCGTTGGTGTACGAGGCGCGCGACTGGTCACACGGCGTGTTCATCGGGGCGTCGATGGCCTCCGAGACGACCGCCGCCGCCACCGGCGCGACCGGAGTCGTCCGCCGCGACCCCATGGCGATGCGCCCGTTCTGTGGCTACCATATCGGCGACTACTTCAACCATTGGTTGAACATGGCCGCCCCCGCCGGTGGCGCCGCCAAGCGGATGCCCAAGATCTTCCACGTCAACTGGTTCCGCACCGACGCCGACGGCCGCTTCTTGTGGCCCGGGTTCGGCGAAAACCTGCGCGTACTGGACTGGATTCTGTCGCGCTGCGAGGGCACCGGCGACGCCGTGGAGTCGCCGATCGGGTTCCTGCCGGCCGACGGCGCCATCAGGACCGACGGCCTCGACCTCAAACCGGGCGCCATGCGCGAGCTGCTCGCGGTCGACCGGAACGCGTGGCGAGCCGAAGCGGACGACATCGGCGCGTTCTTCGCGACCGTGGGCGACCGGTTGCCGCCGGCGCTCGAGGCCGAGCGCCGGGGCCTCATCGATCGCCTCGGCGGCTGATCGGCCGCGGCGAGGGCGCGGCCTCCGGCCCCCGGGCTCCGGCATCGAGCTGTGAGCGGCTGCCGCCGCCGGCCGCTTGCGCTCGCGCGCCGCATGGCGTAGACAACGGGTTCCATGCGTTTACGCAGCCTGGTCGCCGCCGCCGCGGCGCTGCTGGTCGCCGGTCCCGCCGCCGCCCAGCGCGCCAAACCTGCCAAGCCGGCCTGTGGCATCCAGTTCTTGCCGCTGGCCGAAGGCAACTACTGGGTGTTCGAGCCGATCAATCAGCCGCCGGCCGGCCCTCCTCCGGCCAAGGTGAAGATCGAGGTCGTCAAGGTCGAGCCGCAGGGCAAAAAGGCCGCGACGATCACGCTCAAGGAGACGTACCGCGACGTCGAGTTCGAGATGAAGGCGACCTGCGACGCCGCCCAGCTCGTGCTGCCGCCGGAGAGCTTCTTCTTCGCGGCCGAACCGGGTGGCGTGTCCGGCATGCAGATCGAGGGGTTCGAGCACAAGGGCGCGTCGTTCCCCGCCAAAGGGCTCAAACCGGGCGACCAGTGGTTCGAGGAGATCCGGTTCGACGTCGTGCGCGTCCCGGCCGAGGGCTCCAATGCGACGCACGACCCGGCCAAGGTCGAACTCGAACGCCTCACGACGGTCACTCGCGGCCAGCAGCTGGTCGACACCGCGTTCGGCCCGTTCAAGGCACAAGTCGTCGAGTTCGAGATCCGCGGCCGCGGCATCATCGGCGAAAAGTCCCAGGAGATCCCGGTCCGCGACAAGGGCATCCTGTGGTTCTCCAAGCGGATCGGCCTGTCGCGAGCGCGCGACGTGAGCGGCCGCGAGTGGCAGCTCGTCGACACCAACTTGGTCGCCAAGAATGCCCCGTAGACCAGCTCCCCGCGGGCCTACTCGACCGCGCAGAACAGACAGGTGAGGTAGCGCCCCTCCGGGAATGCAGGCGCCACCGGGTGATCGGCCGCGGCGCCGCCGATGTGAGTCACGCGAACCCGGCGATCGCAATCGGCGACGACCGCCAACAGATCGGCGTCCGTGACGTGCGACGAGCAGGACGCGGTCACCAGCATGCCGCCCGGCTCGACGACCGCCGCGGCGAGGCGGTTGAGCCGGCGATAGGCGCGCAGCGCGCGCGGCCGGGCCCGCTCGCTGCGAGCGAACGCCGGCGGATCGCACACCACGAGTTCCCAGCGCCGCCCGCGCCGGACGGCCTCCTCCAAGAACGAAAAGGCGTCCGCCACGACGGCTTCGTGTGCGGCCGGGTCGAGATGGTTGAGCGCCAGGTTGCGGGCGAGCGCGGCCATCGCAGGGCGCGCCGAGTCGACGCTCGTCGTGCGGCGGGCGCCGCCGAGCGCGGCGTGCACCGTAAACCCGCCGGTGTAGGAAAACAGGTTCAACACGGTGCGGCCGGCCGCGAGGGACCGCACGCGCAAGCGGTTGTCGCGCTGGTCGAGAAACAGGCCGGTCTTTTGCCCGCGCACCAGGTCGACCTCGAACGCGGCGCCCGCTTCCGTCACGCGGACGAGATCGCCCTCGGGCCGGCGCGCGCGCGCGACCGCGCGGATGTCGTCCTCGAATCGGCTCCACAGCGCGGCGGCGCCGGCGCCGTCGAACGCGACGACGCCGGCGTCGCCGTAGCGGTCGACGACCAGTCCAGGCAGGTAGTCGTTTTCGCCGTGCACGATGCGCAGCGCGTCGGTGTCGACGATGCTCTCGCGCGCGGCGGCCGCCGCGGCGACCCGCCGCCGCACCCAGGCGCGGTCGATGCGCTCGGCCGGATCGAGAGACAAGACCCGCACCGCGATCGGCGATTCGGGATCGTAGTAGCCGACGCACAGCGGCTCGCCGCGGTCCTCGACGACGACCAACGCGCCGGCCGCGGGCTCCCGCCGGGGCAGGTGGAGCGCCCGGCGAAACACCCACGGGTGGCTGGCGCGGATGGCGCGGCGCACGTCCTTGGCCAGGTGGACCCGTTGCACGGGGGCCGAGCGTAGCGAACAATCCGGCCGTGGGCCGACTTCGACGCGCGGCAGTCGCGGCGGCGGCCGCGGGCGTGGCGTGCAGCGCGCCGCCCGCGCCGTCCGCGCCGCCGTACGCGCGATACCGAGGGACCCCGGCGCCCGTGTCGCGCGCGGCCGACGCCGACATGATCGCGATCGCCGCCGGGCCGTTCCTCGCGGGGTCGACGCGCGAGGAGCGCGAGCGCGCCTACCGCGACTACCGGGCGACCGCCGGCCACGACGCCGCCCGGCGCGGCCGCTGGTTCGACGGCGAGCGCGAGCCGCACGAGGAGACCCTGCCGGCGTTCGTCATCGACCGCACGCCGGTGACCCAGGCGGCCTACGCGGAGTTCGTCGCCGACACGGGCATCGCGCCGCCCGCGATCGACGAGGCGGCATGGCGCGCGCAGGGGTTTTCACAGGACTATGCGACCGAGGTCGCGCGGTTCGTGTGGCGGGACGGCAGGCCGCCGCCGGGCCGCGCATCGCATCCGGTCGTGCTCGTGACCTGGCGCGATGCGGCCGCCTACTGCGCGTGGCGCGGTTCGCTGGTCGGCGCCGTGCGCCGGCTGCCGACCGCCTCCGAGTACGAAAAGGCCGCCCGCGGCACCGACGGCCGCGCCTACCCGTGGGGCGACGACTTCGACCCGTCTCGGCTCAACAGCGCCGTCGCCGGACCGCGCGACACCACGCCGGTCGGCAGCTACCCCTCGGGCGCCAGCCCGTACGGCATGCTCGACGCCGCGGGCAACGTCTTTCAGTGGACGGCGACGCGCTGGCGCGGCGGTCCGCGCATGACGGTGAAGGGCTCGGCGTGGGACGACTACGCCGGCGTGGGGCGGGCCGCGTCCGCTCACGGCCGGCCGCCGGCGATCCGCCACGCGATCGTCGGCTTTCGTTGCGCAGGCAACTGACGCCGCGCGGCGGCGCGGCACGCGGGCGCGCGCTACCGCGCGACGGCGCGGCACGCGGGCGGCGGGTCGTCGAGGCCCGTGCACACGCCGCGGATCGCGTCGACCACCGCGTCGCGGTCGTAGGCGGGCAGCGCCGCGAGCGCGCGCGCATCGACCGGCCGCGGCCGGAGCGCAAACGCCACGCGCGCGGCCGCCGCCACGTCGTGCACCGCGCGCACCGGGCCGCCCGCTCGCAGGTCGGCCGCGACGACCGACCAGAAAAACGGCGCGCCATCGCGCTCGCTGCGCAGCACCGCGGTCGCCACGAGCCACCGCCCATCGGCGGACCACGCCGGCTCCGTCTCGTGCGCCAGCGGCTCGTCGATCGCGACGCGCTCGCGGGTGCCGTCGGCGCGAATCGTGAAGATGTCGAGATCGGGCCGATCGATCGCGGGCGCCGAGTACGCGATGCGCCCCCCGTCCGGCGACCAGGCCGGGGCCTGATCGAGCGGGCCGCTCGTGAGCCGGCGCGGGCGGCGCCCTGATGCGTCCACCAGCCACACGCTCGACGTCCGCGTGGCGCGGTCGAATCGGCTGTAGGCGACGCGGCGGCCGTCGGGCGACCACGCGGGCGTCACCAGGTCAGCCGCCTCGCGCAGCCACGGCACCGGTTCCCCCCGCGGTGTGCCCGTGCGCGGATCCACCTCGAGCCGCCACAGGTCGTAGCTGCCGCCGCGGTTCGAGCTGAACAGGAGCGCTCGCCCGTCCGGCGACCAGGCCGGATCGCGGTCGGTCGCGCCCGCGGGCGGCCGGGTGAGCCGCCGCGGCACCTGGTCGGCGACCGCACGCGCGATCCACAGACCGGCGGCGCCGCCCCGATTGGACGCGAAGGCGATCCACCGGCCGTCGGCCGACCACGCCGGCTGCGTGTCGACCACGAACGGCGGCTGGCCGTCCTCCGGGGGCAGGGTCAGGTCGGCGACGCGCGCGCCGGCGGCCGACACGAACACGAGTCGCACCCCGCCCGCGCCGCGCTCGGCGACCACGAAGGGGGCGTCCGCCGACGGGTCGCCGGCCGGCCGCGCACGCGGAGCCGGCCCGCAGGCGAGAAGGAGCGCCGCGGCGGCGGCGCCGAGCGCCCGAGCGCGCAGACGGCCCGTGCTATCGCGGGCCGCCGGCCGCGTCACTTGGGTTGAACGAGCTGCGTCGGAGGCGCCTTCGTCGCGCCGGGCGGCGGGGGCGGCGCGGCCGCCGGGGTGCCCCCGGGGGCGTCCGCGGCGCCGGCCGCGGGCTGCGCGGCGGCCTCGGACGGCTGCGCGGCCGCCGGATCCGGCGCGTCGGGCGCGGCGACGTCGTCCTCGACCACCGTGCGTCGCGTCGATTCGACCGCGATGTCCTCGGCCGAGATCTTCGGCTTGGGCTTGTCGTGCGACAGGACGATCGCGACGACGAAAATGCCGTAGATCGCGGCGACGATGCCCCCGATGCGCAGCGACGACTTCGCGTTCTCGCGGGTGAACTGCTCGAACACGACGAACTCGCGCTCCTGGTCGGGGGGCATGGACGAAAAGTCGCTGTACATGTCGGCCTCCGTGGCGGCAACCGTACCGCCGGCGTATGCGGAACTCAACCGGCGCTGCCGGCACCGGGTGACCGTTCGACACCGCCGGCGCGGATTCGTTCCCGAAAAAATGCGACCGGTGCGGCGCGGCAGCCGGCGCGCCGCACCGGCCTGCCGCCGGCCGCCCGGCGCGATCCGGGGGTGCGCGCGCGTGCGCGGCTTGCCCACGCCGACCCACAACCCCGCGATTCCTCACAAAAAAACCGGACATGGGGCTTCCGTTCGCGGCGCGAATCCGTATCCTCGACCTGGGGATGGGCACTGCCAAATGCTGCGACTGCGGGCGGCCGTTGCCGCTGTCCGACGGCGTCGCGCTGGTCGCGACCGGCCGCGTGTTCCAGCTGTGCCGGCCGTGCGCCGAGCGTCCCGAACCCGCGGCGCCCCCGTTTTGCGCCGAGCCCGCGGCGCCCGCGCGCCTGGCCGCCCTCGCCCACCGGCGCGCGCGGCCCCTGTTCGTGGCGGCGGTCGGGGTCGCGCTGCTGTCGCTGGCGCCGAACACGGCCGAGCCGAACCCGGAGGTCCCGAGCGAGGTCCTGGCCTCCGACTGGCTCCTCGACCGCCCCGCGCGCAGCGTCGCCCTCGACATCGCGCCGCGCGACCTGCCGCGGTTGCACGCGTTGAGCCTGTCGGACTCCGGCGAGTGGATGCGCTGGGTCCACCCGCTCGCCGGACCCGAACGCGCGTTGCCCGACTCGGCGTCGCGCCGGTTCGGCGCCGACCGCGACGGCACCCGCCCCGAGTGCGGCCGCGGTCACTGCGGCGTCGACCTCGGCCACGAACGTGGCCTGGTGGTGCACGCGGCCGCCGACGGCTTCGTCGAGCGGGTCGTCGTGGCACCCGACCGCAAGGGCGGCAACTACGTCAAGCTCCGCCACCCGCACGGGTTCGCATCGTTCTACATGCACCTCGATCGGATCCGCCCCGGCCTGCGCCGCGGCGACCTCGTGCAAGCCGGCGAGCCGCTCGGGACGACCGGCCGGACGGGCATCCACCACTCGGGGCCGCACCTGCACTTCGCGGTCGCCCGCACGACCCCCGAGCGCGACGTGTTCGTCGACCCGGAGCCGATGCTGCGCGAGGCCGAGCTGTTGCCGGCGCCGGCGACGCTTCCGGACGGCGAGGCGACCGACGACGGCGCCGATCGCGACGGCGACGACGGCTGGGCCGCCGATCTGGGGCTGTGAGCCGCGGCCGACCGGCCGCCGGGCGGGATCGACGGCCGCACGCCCGGCCTGCGGGTGGCCGAGTCCGCCGAAATGGCGCTACCCTCCGGCCATGCGGAACCGACAGCTCGCATGGGTCGCCCTCGCCCTGACCGCGGCCGTCGCGCCGGCCGCGGCGCGCGCGCAGGACGGCTCGACCGACGACGACCCGCTCGCCGGCGCCGCCGGCGCGGGAACGGGCGGCGACGAGGTGGAGATGGCGCCGGACGACGCGCTGGACGAAGGCGAGCCGGCGACGTTGCTCGATGAAGGCGACGCGCCGGCCGGCGCCGAGGAGGATCCCGGCGCGCCGGTGCTCCACGCCGAGCGCCGGGCGGCCGCCGGCGACGGCTCCCCGGCAACCCGTGCGGGCGGCGATCGAATGCTGCTGCCCGCGGGCGGCTGGCGGGTGCGCTACTGGGCCGGGATCGGCGGGCTCACGGAAAAGCGCGCCTATCCGAAGCGGGCCGACGACTCCGACGAGCTGAGTTACCTGCGCGCCGGCGGCGTGCTCGAGGCCGACTACGGCATCACGGACCGCCTGCAGGTCGGCCTGCGGTACGGCACGGGAACGTACGGCAAGGTGGAGACGGCGCCCGACCCGAACCCGAGCGCCGAGTACGTTCCCGGCAAAGCGGTCGCGGTCGACCTGCGCTACGGTCTCACGCCGTGGATGGCGTTGCAGATACAACTCCCGATGCTGCTCGACCCGTTCGAGGCGGCGGTCACGGTCGGCGTGCCGATCCGCGTGCGCGTGGGCGATCGACTGGCGTTGTTCGCGGGGGAGGACCTGCTGACGGTCCGCGTGACCGACATGGTGCCGTTCGTCGAGGACGCGGTGTCCAACGAGCGGTCGGTGGTCGCGCTCGACCAGACGAACGCCGAGAAGGACGACGGCGACGTCACGGTCAAAGCGGGCGCGATCGTGCGCCTCGACGACCGCATGGCCGTGCGCGGTACGATCGGCGTCGTCGCGGGCGACTTCGCGATGACCGACGCCGGAACGCCGCTGTGGGGCGACCTGCTGTACGCGGTCTCCGGCCACGTGGGGATCGAGGCGCGCGTCGGGTTCGCGAACCTGGGCGCGGCCACAAAGACCTTCACCGCCGCAGTCGGCGTCGCAGTCCAGCACTGACCGGCGGGCGCCGTGCGGCCGCCGCGGTCACGGCGCGGTCGCCGGTACGACCTCGAATGCCCGCTCGCCGACGAGCTGGCCGGCGTCGGTCTCGACGCGGCACGCCCACGGCCCGAGCGGGTCGTCGGGCAACGACATCAGGTACGACCGGAAGACGACGCCGGGCCCGGCGGCGGCGACGCGTTCCGGCTCGGCGCGCCGGACGACCCGCCCGCGGTGCACCCACACGTGGACGATCGGATCGCGAACGCCGCCGGGCTCGGTGAGACGCGTGACGCAGCGCAATCCGTCGAGTTGGTTCGCCGGGATCGTCCGCGCGTGGCCGGGCACGATCTCGTAGCTGCCGGGCGTCCCGTGACCGACCGCACCCTCGGCCAGCGCGAGCGGCGCCGGCGGTACGTACGCGACGGCGTGGAACGCGGCGACCGCCATGCCGCCGGCCGCACCGACGACGAGCGCCAGCCCGGCGACCGACGCGATCTGGCGCACCCGGAACGTGAGCAGAGCGACGGCGGGCGCGGCGGCAGCCGCCGCGACGATCAGCGCCTCGAAGTGGGACAGCGCGAGCGCGACCGGCAGGACCAGGTTGAGTACGCCGAACATGCACGCGGCGTACATCACGGCGGCGAGCAGCCTCCGGCGCAGCACCACGCGATCCATCACCAGGTCCATCGTCGACAGCACGGCGAACGCGAGCAGCAGCGGCGCGAGCCACCAGTTGCGCGACGACGCGGACCACGTGGTGCTCGACGCATACAGCGGCACCAGGAAGAACAGCATCTGCTGGTACAGGTTCTTGACGAAGTAGTGGGTGGTGAGGCGCAAGCCGCGCCGCAGCAGCCTGCCGCCGCCGCCGTCCGGCCCGACGGTCATCCGCAATGCGACGAACACGACGAACCACGACGCGGCGAGCGCGACGAGCAGTTTGTCGGCGTGCGCCAGTCCGCGGCGGGCGTAGAGCATGACGCCCACGCCGAACGCCAACGCCCACGCGCTGTGCAGCCACCATGCCGTGCGGACGAACCGTTCCCAGCGGCTGCGGCCGCGCGGTGCGCCGTTAGCCGGATCCGGCGGCATCGACCTGCGCGGCCTCGGCGATGACCTCGCGGATGCGCGCGAGCGCGGTATCGATGACGTCGAGCGGCGGGCCGAACGAAAACCGCAGGTGGCTGCGGAACCGCGACGTACGCCGCCCGCGCCGGCGCCCCGGATCGACGCCGAAGAACTCTCCCGGCACCGCGATCACCCGCTTTTGCAGCGCCGCGCGGAAGAACCGCATGCCGTCGTTGATCGCCGGCGGCAGGTGCTCGGCCGACGCCCACACGTAGAACGTCCCGTCGGGCGGCAAGTCGACCACGAAACCGAGGTCGCGCAACCCGGACAGCAACCGCTCGCGCTTGCGGCCAAACACCTGCTGGATGGCGGCGGTTTCCGCGCGCACGTGGTCGAGGTCGACCAGCGGTACGGCAGCCCGCTGCAGCGGCCGCGAGCCGCCGCCGTCGAGGAACGACCCGGCGCTCGCGATCGCCTCGATCACGGACTTGGGGGCGAGGGTCCACGTCACCCGCCAGCCGGGGTACCGCCAGTTCTTGGTCAGCCCGTCGAGGAGGACGACCGGGTCGCGGTCCACGTCCTCGACGCACGCCGCGGCCGACGCCATGCCGCCGCGCGCCACCAGGTCGGGCCGCCACACGTAGTGCGAGTAGAACTCGTCGAAGATGAGCGCGCAGTCGAGGTCGCGCGCCGCCGCGACCCACGCGTCGAGATCGGCGCCGCCGACGATCTTGCCGGTCGGATTGCACGGGTTCGACAGCAACAGCGCGCTGAGCCCGCGGCCCTCGATCTCGCGGCGCAGATCGTCGACGGTGAAGGCGTAGTTTCGCTCGCGTTCGAGCAGGATCGGAATCGGCGAAAACAGCCGGAATACGTCGAGCAGTTCCTCGTACGCCGTGTAGTCCGGCAGGAAGTGCCCCATATTGATCTGGCCGAGCGCCGCGACGACGCGCGTGAGCGACGTGCGGCCGCCGCCGCAGATCGCGACGTTCTCGGCCGAGTACTGCGACTTCATGCCGCGCCGGTAGCGCCGGTTGTACAGGTCGGCGACCGCTTCGCGCAGCTCCCACAGCCCGGCGACCGGCGCGTACTCGTGGTCGCCGGCGGCGATGTCGATGTGGTCCACCCGGGGCGGCGCCCCCGGCAGCGGCCCGCTCTCCGGCTGGCCCTGGCCGAGATTGCACCACCCCGGGTCGGCGCCGAAGCCGAGGCGCTGAGCCTCGGCGGTCACGTAGATGACGCCCGTGCGGGGCACCGGGCGAAACGCGCCGACATCGACCGTGCCGTTGGGGCGGTTGGGCATGACGACCGACGTTAGCCGACATCGCACGCGGCGGCCAGGGGCCTGCGCCGGCGCGGCCGAAGGCGGCCGCCGCCCCGCCGCAACGCGCGCCGGTGTGGTAGCGTGACAGCGTGCCGTCGCTGAGCGACATCCGCGGTCAACCGCGCGCGATCGCGGCGCTACGCCGCGCGATCGCGACCGGCCGCGTGCCGCACGCGTACCTGTTTTCCGGGCCCGAACACAGCGGCAAGTACACGGCCGCGCTCGCGGTCGCGGCGGCGCTCAACTGCGTGCGAACGCCGGGGGAAGGCTGCGCCGACTGCGAAGCGTGCGCCAAGATCGCCGACGGGATCCACCCGGACGTGATCACGCTGCGCGCCGAGGGAGCGGCGCAGATCATCCCGATCGACGCGATCCGGTCGGAAGTCGTGGCGCGGGTCGCGCTGCCGCCGCACGAGGGGCGCGCGCGCCTGTTCGTCGTCGAGGAGGCGGCCGCGATGCAGGGCCCTGCGGCCAATGCCCTGCTCAAGACCCTCGAGGAGCCGCCGGCGCGCACTCACTTCATATTGCTCACGACGGCGCCGGACCAGCTGCCGCCGACCATCCGCAGCCGCTGCCAGCGAATTGCGTTCGCCGCTCTTCCGCCGGACGTGCGGGCAGACCTCGCGATCGACGGCGAGGACGACGGGCGGCGCCAACAGCTCGCCGACCGCCTGTGGAGCGCGGTGGCCTCGGCCGACGCCGAGGCCGCGGATCGCGCCGCGGGCGAGGCGACCGAAGACAAGACGGACACGATCCCGGTGCTGCACCGGGTGGCGGAGCGCCTGCACGAACGGGCGCGCGCCGCGGCGATGGCGGGCGACCTGGCGGCGGCTGCGGCCCACGCCGACGGCGCGCGCGCCGCGCTCGCGGCGGCGCGCGCGGTCGATCGCCACAACGCGCACGCGCTGCTCGCGGTGGAGGCGCTCGTGCGCCGACTGCGCCGCGCCGGGATCGGGTCCGCGCCGCGGACAGGATGACCGAGCCGACCGATCCCGCGGGACGAACGCCGCGGCGGCGCCGCCGCAAGCGCCGGCGCGCCGACGCCGCCCCCGACGCCGTCCCGGCCGACGGCGCCGCGGATGCATCCGGCCGCGCGGACCGCCCGCGCCGCCGGCGGCGCCGCAAGCGCGGGCGCCGCGACGGCGCGGGCCCCGCATCCGGCGAGTCGCCGCGCCCGCGGGCGGCGAGCCGCGGCGCGACTCCGGCCGATGGACGGCGGGCCACCGCACCCGCGACAGCCGCGGACGCGGTGGACGCAGGCTGGGACGACGACGGCGCGCCCGCGGTGGCGACCGGCGCGCCGGCAGCCGCGGACGACGGCGCCGCGGGCGAGGCCGGCGCGCCCGAAGCTCAGGACGACGGCGCGCGCGACGAGCGATGGGGCGACGACGCCGACGCGCCGACGCCCGACGTCGCGCTCGCCGCCGACCTGCCCCCGCCGCCGCCCGACGACGACCCCGACCCCGCGACGGCGGACCTGGACGACTGCCCGGATGCCGACGTCGATGTGCTTCGGCCCGTTCGCAACGTCGTCGGCGTCAAGTTCGACGCGGCGGGCAAGATCTACGAGTTCGACGCCGGCGACCTGTCGCTGGCGCGCGGCGACGCGGTCGTGGTGGAGACCGAGCGCGGCACCCGCATCGGCACCGTCGCGATCCCGTCGGTCCGCCGCCCGCACGATCGCGGCCCGCTCAAGCGAGTGCTGCGCCGCCCGGACGACCGCGACCTGCGCATCGTCGCCGACAACCGGGCGCGCGCGGAGGACGCACTGCGCCGCGCGCGCGCCGCGGCGCGCGCGGTCGGGCTGCGCGCCAAGGTCTATCGCGCCGAGTACAGCTTCTCGGGCAGCAAACTGCGCATCTACGTCGCGTCCGAAAAGCGCGTCGACACTCGCGCGCTCGCCCGCGCGTTGGCGCGAGAGCTGTCCGCCCGCATCGAGATTCGCCAGACGGGAGTGCGGGACGAGGCCAAGTTCGTCGGCGGCATCGGGTCGTGTGGGCTCGAGCTGTGTTGCAGCACGTTCCTGCCCGCGTTCGCTCCGGTGTCGATCAAGATGGCGAAGGACCAGGGCATGGTGCTCAACCCGCACAAGGTGTCCGGGCAGTGCGGCCGACTCAAGTGCTGTTTGGTGTATGAGCAACAAGCGTACGCCGCACTGCGCAAAGGCCTGCCCAAGCTCGGCAAGCGCGTCATCGCGGGCGACCGCGGCGAGGGTCGCGTCGTCGAGGTGGACGTGCTGCGCCAGCGCGTGCGCGTCGCGTTCGGCGGCGGCGACTTCGAAGTGCTGCCGGCCGACGCCGTGGTCCCGAAGTTTCCGAGTCAACCCAGTTCGGCCGCCTCGGGCGCAAAGCCCGGCCGCGGCCGCCGGCGCGACCGCGGCGGCGCCAATTTGCCGTCGCGCGTCACCGACGACGAGCCATCGACATGACCGTTCCGACCTACTACATCACGACCCCAATCTATTACGTCAACGACGTACCGCATCTCGGCACCGCGTTCTGCACGCTCGCGGCCGATGCGTTCGCCCGCTACCACCGCGCGCGCGGCCGCGATGTTCGGTTCCTCACCGGCACGGACGAGCACGGGCTGAAGATCCAGCGGGCCGCCGAGGCGGCAGGCAAGACGCCCAAACAGCACGCCGACGAGGTCGTGGCGCGATTCCGCGAGGCCTGGCGGCGCCTCGACATCACCAACGACGACTTCATCCGGACGACCGAGCCGCGCCACGAGAAGGTCGCACAAGACCTGTGGCGGCGCATCGCCGACGCCGGCGACATCTACCTGGGCGGGTACGAGGGCTGGTACTGCGTCCGCTGCGAGGCGTACTACACCGAGGAGCAGCTCCGCCGTGAAGACGACGCGCGGTGGTGCCCGATCCACGACGCGCCGGTCGATTGGGTCGAGGAGCCGTCCTATTTCTTCCGCATGTCGAAGTACCAGGACGCGCTGCTCGACCACTTCGACCGCCACCCGGATTTCGTCCAGCCCGAGCAGTACCGCAACGAAATCCTGTCGTTCATCCGCGGCGGGCTGCGCGACCTGTCGATCAGCCGTACGAGCTTCGACTGGGGCATCCCGGTGCCGGACGACCCCGCGCACGTCATGTACGTGTGGCTCGACGCGCTCACCAACTACATCTCCGCGCTCGGCGGTCCGGGCGCCGACCTGTACGCGCGATACTGGCCGGCCGACTGCCACCTCATCGGCAAGGACATCCTGCGATTTCACGCAGTGTACTGGCCCTGCTTCTTGCTGTC
>RFGE01000355.1 GCA_003696105.1 Deltaproteobacteria bacterium
ACCGGCCACATCCCCAACGCGCTGACGCTGCCGCCGCTCGCGATCGGGCCCCTGGTGCACGGGCTTTTCGGCGGGTGGCAGGCCGCCGCGCTGTCGCTGGCCGCGGCAGTCGCGTGCGGCCTGCTGCCCTACGCCATGTTCCGCAAGGGCGCCGCCGGCGGCGGCGACGTCAAGCTGCTCGCGGCGCTCGGCGCGCTCGGCGGCATCGGCATCGGCCTCGAGGCGCAGCTGTTCGGCTTCGCGGTCGCCGCAATCGCATCGCTGGTCAAGCTCGCGTGGCACGGCCAGCTGTGGCGCACGTTCGCCAACGCGGCGCGCCTCGCGGTCAATCCGGTGCTGCCGGGCCGCCTGCGGCGCCCGATCGCCCCCGAGGCGATGGCGACCATCCGGCTGGGCGTGCCGATCCTCGCCGGCACCGCGCTGGCGGTCTGGGTGCGGTTGCCGCTGCTCGGCATCGGGGTGTGACCATGCGCGACCGACGACAGCGCGGCGCCGTGTACGTCGAGTTCCTGCTCGTGTTCCCGCCGCTGCTGCTGCTGTTTCTGTGCACGCTGCAGCTCGCGCTGCTGTACGTGGCCCACCTGGGCGTGCAACACGCCGCGGCGATGGCGACCCGCTCGGCCATCGTCGTGATCCCCGACGACCCGGTCTATTACGACGGCGCCGACAAGAACGCGTTTTCCGACCCGTCCAACTGCGGCGAGAGCCCGATGGCCAAGGTGATCGAACTCGCCGGCGCGCTCGGCAAATCCTCCGCGACGATCCCGCTGGACACCTGCCCCGACGGCCCGCGCGGCGCGCCGATCCGGGCGGCGGCGCTGCTGGCCATGCTGCCGTACTCGCCGAGCATCACCCGGTTCTTTCCGAACGCGGAGCGGTGGGCCGGCGGCGACGTCTCCGGCATGATCGGCGCGGCGCTCTACAACATGGCGGCGGTCGCCGTCACGTACCCGACCAAGCCCGGCGCCACCACCTATCGCCCGACGCTGCCCCGGTTCCACCCGGGCGACGACATCACCGTTCGCGTGACCTATGCGGCCCACTGCGGCATCCCGATCGCGCGGTTTTTGCTGTGCGATCGCCCGGTGTCGCTCGTGACCGGCGTCGACCGCGACCTGCGCCGGCGCGAAGACCCGTTCGAGATCGCCCGCGTGCAGCGGCGGCTCAAGGACTCGAAGCCGCGGGTCAAGGAGCTGCGCGAGGGCACCATGGTCCCGGCGCTGCTCGCTGTCCTGTTGTTCTCCGACGAGCGGTTCCGGCTGATCGCCGCCGAATCGACGCTGCCGCTGCAGACCGCGCCGTTCGCCTACCAGAGCGAACTCGCACCGCGAGGAGGGAGACCGTGAGCCACGGCATCGCTGTCCGCACCGCGACCGCCGCGCGCGCGCTGCTGCGCGACGACGACAGCGGCGCCCGGCACACCACGCGCGCCGACCGGTCGCGCCCGCGGCTGCGCCGCGACGACCGCGGCGCGGTCATGGTGATCGGCGTGTTCATGGCCGTGATCCTCGTCGGCATGCTGTATTTCCTCATCGGCATCGGCGACGCGATCCTCGTGCGCGAAAAGCTGCAGGATGCCGCCGACGCGACCGCGTTCA
This sequence comes from Deltaproteobacteria bacterium, assembly GCA_003696105.1. NCBI lineage: Bacteria > Pseudomonadati > Myxococcota > Myxococcia > Deltaproteobacteria bacterium. Next base: position 1,599 of record RFGE01000355.1, read on the forward strand.
GCTCGGCCATCGTGCTCGCGCGCGGCATGAACATCATCGCGCTGCTCAACATCACCATGGCCGGCCTGCTCGCGATCCTCGTGATGCTCAAGATGATCGTCGCGGCGACCACGGCGGTCATCGCGGTGCTCGTCGGCATCTCGTGGCTGTTTCCGGGCGCGCTGGTGGCCGTGCCGCCGCTCGAAACCATGAACCGCGCCGCCGACACCGCCGCGACCGCCTACGAGCGCGTCGTCATGAAGGCGCTGTGGGGCATCAACAAGCTGTCGACCGCGGCGGGCAAGACGGTGCCGGTCGCGGCGCAAGCCAAGGCGATCGAGTTCGGCACCAAGGTCTACCGGCCGCCGGCGCAGATGGCGTTCCTGTTTCCCGTGTACTCCGGACTGCCGATCGCCGAAGACAAGTTCGAGGTGCTGTGTCGGCGCGCCGGCACGTACGCGGGCGCCGCGATCGCGTTCCCGATCGAGAAGATCGGCGGCGCGGCGGGGAGGCGCGCCGGCCGCTTGATCGAGAAGTTCACCGGCGGGCTCGCGACCAAGTTCGCCATGTACTTCTGCGGCGGCGAGGCGCCGCCCGCGATCACCTACGAACGAACCACGTTCTTGCCCGAACTCGACACCCGCGAGGCGCGCACGTGTCGCGAAAAACGCGATGCCGCCGCGTGCGACGCCGCCAAACGCCAGGTCGAGCGCCTCCGCCGCGCCTACGACTACGCGCGCGGCGAGTGCAGCCCCGGCGCCGACCGCGACGCCTGCCGCGACATGCTGCGCCGCGCCCGCACGCAGTGCACCCCGGACGCCGCCGACGTCGAGCAGTGGTGGATCCGCGAGGAGACGTTCGAGCGCGAGTGGAAGCTCGTGACCGACCCGCGCACGCGCAAGCAATCGGTCGTCCTGGTCGACGAACGCCGGCGCCAGTCGCCGCCGCGCTACCGCCCGTCCCGGCTCACCGACGAGGGCGACGACGAGCCGCCGTGCGCCGGCGACGAGTGGTCGCCGTGGAACACGTCGCCGAACGAGCCGGTGTGCGTCGAGCAGATCGACCCGCCGTCGGTGATGGAGTTCCAGATCCGCAACACCACGACGATCGTGCGCACGTTCCGCGAGGTCACCGACGTGATCGGCTGCCTGCGCGTGACCCAGGAGAGCCAGGATCTGAAGGCCCAACGCCTGTCGGGCAGCACGCGGGGGCGCACGCCGAAGCAGGTGTGCAACTGCGCCGAACTCGGCGAGCAGCGATTCCAGGTCAAGGCGTTCGTCATCGGCGAGGCGCAGCGGCTGTTTTCCCGCGACGAACGCGGCGTGCGGGTCGCCAACTTCGGGCGCAACGCCGGCCGCCCCAGCTCGCTCGTCCGCTACCTGCAGAAGGTCGGCCGCATCGCGATGGCGCAAGCCGAGTACTACTACGACGGCGACCCGACCAAGCGCGGCGAGTGGCTGTGGAACATGTACTGGAAGGCGCGCCTGCGCCGGTTCCACCTCGACCCGACGGGCTGGGAGTGCCGCTACCGCGGGCGCGACGACAACTGCCCGGGCCTCGGCGTGGCGAGGTTGTGCGGCCGCGCCTGCGCCGCGGGCCGCAAGGTGTTCGCCAAGCTCGGCGGACTGGTTCTGCACTGACCGGAGGAGACGCCGATGATCGCCGCAATTCGTTCGCAACTTCGCCGCCTGGCCGCCGATACCTCGGGTGCAGCCATCGTCGAGGCAACCATCATGCTGCCGTTTTTCATCATCGTGTTCGCGAGCGTCATCTACATGCACCGGTCGCTGTCGGCCAAGATCGACGACAGCGTGCTCGCGCGCGAGTGCGGCTTCGCACACGCCAACAGCGGCTGCGACGCGAAGAAGGTGCCGCCGCGGTGCAAACCGGGCCGCGGCAACCGCCAGCGCGGCAACCGCAGCGTGAGCTACGGCACGGCCAACCACGCCGGCATCAGCGGGCTCAGCCCCGACGAAGCGGGGGCGTTCCGGCGCGCGGTCGGCGACGGCGCACAGAAGCTCGCCGACATGGCCGACATGATCCTGCGCATCGGCGACGGCACGTCGGCGCGCGTCGACCGGCGCGTGCGCCGGCCGTCGGTGCTCGGCGGCGGCCGTACGCGTATGCGCGCGGGCTTCGCGTCGCTGTGCAACGAGAAGAAACGCGAACCGGTGGACGTCGTCATGTCCATGTACTGCGCGCTCGGCGACCTGCCGGGCTGCTAGAGGATGCCCGCGATGACCGCTACCGACATCCTTCGCCGCGCGCGCCGCACCGCCGGCCGGTTGGCTCGGGTCGCCGCCGTGCTCGCGGTGTTGCTCGCGGCGGCGACGTTGGCGATGCTGCGCGCCGCCAAGGCGCAGGCCGGCCAGAGCATGATCGATGCCGGCCGCGCGCTGGCCGGCTACGCCGAGTGGGTCGAGCCGGGACGGCGCGCGGTGGTCATCAACGGCCAGCCGCTCGCGTTCTCGGTCGCGACCGTGGATCTCGATCTGGACGACGTGCTCGACCGGTACGAGTTGTGGTGCCGCGGCGGCGCGGGGCCGTTTTCCGCCGTGCTCGACGACCTCGAGCCGGTGTCCGGCCCGGCGCTGCCCGAGCCGTGGCAGGCCTACGCGCTGCGCGAACAGCGCGACGTCGACGGCGCCGTCGGCTGCTTCCGCACGCGCGGCGCCGACCGCAGCGACGCGGCGCACCGCGCGCAGGTCGAGCGGTTCGCGGCCAGCCAGCACACGGCCGATCTGGGCACGTTCCACTACGCGTACGCGGCGCGCACCGACGGCGGCACCGTCGTCGTCACGGTGCAGAGCGAGCGCGGGGTCGACCTGGCCGCGATGTTCCCGCCGGACGGCGACGTGCCGGGCGCCGACGTCCCCGACCTGCCGCGGCCGCCCACCGGCCGGCGCGTGCTCAGCGCCGGCGAGGCCGGCCACCCCGACTCGGTGACCATCTACGCCGGCGGCGACGACTCGATCGCCGGCCTGCGCGCCCACTACGAGCGCGCGTTCGCCGACCATGGCTGGACCGTGCTGGCCGACGAGGTCACCGGCTTGCACGACCGCGCCTTCGTCGTCGAGCGCGGCCACCGGATGGTCGTGATCGCGTACGGCCTCGACCCCGACGGCGCGTCGTACGCCGCGATCGCCGAGCCGTCCGCACTGCCCGAAACCCCGTTTGCCCGCCGCGAGGACGCGGCCCCATCGAGGAGGTTCCCGTGAAACGTATCGCATGGATCGCGGCGCTGATCGTCGGCGCCGCAGGGTTCGCGCTGATCGTCGCCCACGAGCGGTCGCTCGCGCGCAAGCTGTCCGGCGGCGACCCCGTCGAAGTCCTCGTCGCCGCGCGCGACATCGCGATCGGCGAACGGCTCGACGAGTCGATGCTGGGCGTGCGCACCATCCCGTCGAGCTACATCGAACGCCGGCACATCCTCGCCGCCGACGCGCGCCGCGCGCTCGGCGTGCGCGTGTCGCTGGGCGTGCGCGCCGGCGAGGCGCTGCTGTGGAGCGACCTGGCCACCGGCGGCGGCGACCGGCGCGACCTGTCGAGCCTGGTGACGCCCGGGATGCGCGCCGTGTCGATCCAGGCGTCGGTGACGTCGCGCCTCGGCGGGCTGCTGCGCCCGGGCGACCGGGTGGACATCTTGCTCACGACCGACCGCGCGAGCCATCCGGTGACGGTGCCGCTGCTGCAAAACGTGCTGGTGCTCGCGGTCGGCGGCGACACCGGCGCGTCCGGCGAGGTGCCGCTGATCGGCGCGAAGTCGGACGTGACCGTGAGCGTCACGCTCGAGCAGGCGCAGGCGCTGGCGCTCGCACCGCACGAGGGCGAACTCGTCGTCGCACTGCGCCACCCCGAGGACATCACGGTCGTCGAGGACCTGCCGGAGACGACCTCGGCCGACATCCTCGAGCCGCAGCGCCGCGCCCGCCTCGGCGCGCGCCGCACGCTGGCCGCGCCGGCCGCCGAGCCACCGAGCGGAAAGGAGATCGAACATGTCCATTAGACCGTCGCTCGCCGCCGTGGCCACGGCCGTCGCGCTCGCCGCACCGGCCGCGCCGGCCGCCGCGCAGACCCCCGAGACGCGCCAGGTGGAGCTCACCGTCGGCCAGCAGATCACGATTCCGGCCAAGGGGGTCGCCAAGTACTCGGAAGGCGCGTCGGGAGTGGTCGACGTGCGGCTGCCCGAAGACGGCAGCGAGTTCATCGTCGTCGGCCTCGCACAGGGCATCACCACGCTGCTGCTGATCTACGAGGACGGCCACCGCGTCCAGTACACCTTCACGGTCAAGCCGCTGGGCTCCGAGGTGCCCGACGCCGAGAACATCCGGCTCGACTTCTACTTCGTCGAACTCAGCGACAGCGACAACTACAACGTCGGCGTCGCATGGCCGAGTTCGATCGGCGCCGGCGGCACGCTCAACGCGAGCATCGACCTCACGTCGGGCAGCTTCACGACCGCGACCGCGACGATCGCGGGCCATCCGCTGCCGCGGTTGGACCTGCTGCAGGCGTCGGGGTGGGCCAAGGTGGCCCGGCAGGCGTCGGTGATCACCGCCAACGGCAAGCAGGCCGAGTTCAACAGCGGCGGCGAGGTCAACATCGCAGTGCAGGGCTCGCTCGCGGCCGAGCTGCGCACGATCCCCTTCGGCACCGTGGTCAAGGTGCTGCCGCGCTACGACGAAAAGACCGGTCGCCTCGAACTGACGATTTCGGCCGACTTCTCGAGCCTGTCGGGCACCGGGTCGGTGCCGGGCCGCAGCGTGTCGAAGGTGACCACGGTGGTCAACGTCGAGATGAACCAGGCGGTCGTGCTGGCCGGGCTGCGCTCGCAGTCCGAGGCGGCGACGCGCGAGGGCCTTCCGGTGCTGTCGCAGATCCCGGTCATCGGCGCCCTGTTCGGCCGCCACGGCAAGCGCACCGAACAGGTGCAGAACGTGCTGTTCATCGTCCCCTCGGTGGTCGACGTCGTCAAGATGGACGCGCGCCGCCGGATCGGCGAGGCGCTCGCGACCTACCGCGCGTTCGACGGCGGCGCCGCGGCACCGGAGCTCATCGACGGTCAGAGGTGAGGTCGTGGAGATCGTGGTCAAAGATCGCACGGGCGCCGAGCGGGTCCATCCGGTCGCCGCGGGGTGTCCGGTCGTCGTCGGCCGCGATCCCGCGAGCGACATCGTGCTCGACGATCTCGACGTGTCGCGGCGCCACGCGGTGTTCGAGCTGCGCGACGGCGGCTGCGTCGTCTTCGATCAGTCGAGCAACGGCACGTTCGTCGGGCCGACGCACGTGCGGCACGCCTCGTTGATCGCGCCGTTCGGCACGCCGATTCGCATCGGCCCGTTCGAGCTGAGCGCGCGCGCCGCCGCGCCGGGTCACACGCCGGCGCACGGGACGCCGCCGCCGGCCGCGGCGCCGCAGCCGGTCGCGCCGCCGCGCGCGGTCGAGGTGTCCGCCGATCTGCGCCGCGCGATCCGCCGCAAGCTGCTCGACAGCCTCGACCTCGCCGAGATCGATCGCGACGCGATCGGCGACGCGGCGATGCGGCCGCGGGTCGTCGAGGCGCTCGGGTTCATCATCGACGGGCTCGCGAGCGAACTGCCGGCGGGCGTCGACCGAACGGCGCTGATCGAGGAGATGGCCGACGAGGCGCTCGGCCTGGGGCCGCTCGAGTCGCTGCTCGCCGACGACGCCGTGTCCGAGATCATGGTCGTCGATCCCGAGACGATCTACTGCGAGCGCGGCGGCAAGATCGAGCGCACCAACCTGCGGTTCACCGACAACGACGCGGCCCGCGCCGTCATCGAGCGCATCGTCACGCCGCTGGGGCGCCGCATCGACGAGGCCTCCCCCTACGTGGACGCGCGGCTGCCGGATGGCTCGCGGGTCAACGCGGTGATCCCGCCGCTGGCGCTGCGCGGGGCCTGCATCACGATCCGCAAGTTCTCCAAGCGCACCTTGGGCATGGACGACCTGGTCGGGTTCGGCGCGATGTCGCCGCAGATGGCGCGATTCCTCAGCCGGTGCGTGCGCGCGCGCGCCAACATCGTCATCTCGGGCGGAACGGGCAGCGGCAAGACCACCCTGCTCAACGCGCTGTCCGCCGAGATCCCGGCAGACGAGCGCATCGTGACCATCGAGGACGCCGCCGAGCTCAAGCTCGTGCAGCCGCACGTCGTCGGCCTCGAGGCGCGCCCGCCGAACATGGAGGGCCGGGGCGCCGTGACCATCCGCGACCTCGTGCGCAACGCGCTGCGCATGCGGCCGGACCGGATCATCGTCGGCGAGTGCCGCGGCGGCGAGGCGATCGACATGCTGCAGGCGATGAACACCGGCCACGACGGGTCGATGACCACGACCCACGCCAACAGCCCGCGCGACGCGATCGCGCGCCTCGAGACCCTGGCGCTGATGTCCGGCATCGACCTGCCGGCCCGCGCCATTCGCGAGCAGATCGCCAGCGCCGTCGACGTCATCGTGCAGCAGACGCGGCTCGGGGACGGCTCGCGCAAGGTCACCGCGATCTCGGAAATCGTCGGCATCGACGACGACGGCGCGGTGGAGTACCGCAACCTGTTCGAGTTCGTGCGGACGGGCACCGGCGACGGCGGCGCCGTGCTCGGCGAACACCGCGCCACTGGCTACCTGCCCGGGCTGCTGCCGCGGTTCATCCGGCTCGGGCTCGTGCGCGACGGAGCGTACCTGTGACGGACTCGTGGACATTTGCCGGCATCGGCGCGCAAGCGTGGCTCGGCGCCGCGCTGGTCGCGGTTGGCGTGGGCGCCGCGGTGTGGGTCGCCCTCGCGGCGGACGACGGTGCGATCGCGCGCCTGCGCAATCGCTACTTCGACCTGCTGCGCGATGACCTCGACTTTCTGATGGTGCGTGTCCGCCCCGAGCGATTCGCGCTGATTCACGCCGCCGGCGTCGTCGCGCTGGCGATGGCGGCGGCGGCGCGCGGGTCGTTCGCGCTCGCGGCGCTCGTGCCGGTGGCGGTCGCCGCGCCGCTGTTCGTCCTCGCGCGCCAGTGCGAGCAGCGCCGGCGCGCGATCGAGCAGCAGCTTCCCGGCTGGCTGCTCGTGGTCGCGAACGCGCTGCGATCGACACCGTCGATCGGCGAGGCGCTGGCGACCAGCACGCGCCTGGTCGGCGCGCCGCTCGGGGCCGAGGTCGACCTCGCGCTCAAGTCGGTCGCGCTCGGCGCGCCGCTCGACGAGGCGCTGCTGGCGATGGGCGACCGGATCGGCAGCTCGGTGGTGTCCAGCGCGCTGGCCACGCTGCTGATCGCGCGCCAGACCGGCGGCGACCTGTCGGCCACGCTCGAGCAGACCGCGGCGACGCTGCGCGAGATGGAGCGGCTCGAGGGCGTCGTCCGCACCAAGACCGCCGAGGGCAAGTCGCAGGCGTGGGTGCTCGCGATGATGCCGTTCGGCCTGGCCGCCGCGCTGCACGCAATGGACGACCAGTGGTTGCCGACGCTCACCGGGCACCCGATCGGCTGGGGGATCCTCGCGGCGTCGGCGTTCCTGTGGCTCGGTTCGATCGCGGCGGCCCGCAAGATCCTCGCGGTGGACATCTGAGGAGCGGAGGACGACGTGTTCGGGACGATGACGATCTGGATTGGCGCGGCGCTCGCCGCGGCGGGCCTCGGCGGCCTCGCCTACCTGTTCGCCGCGGCCGAGCCCGCGCCGGTCCCCACCCGCGGGCCGCGCGGCGCCGCGCGCGCGCGCACGCGCGCAGCGACCGCCGGGTTCGCCGCGCTCGAGCCGCTGTTGCGGCAGATGGCCGCGCACATCGCGCGCTGGCCGCTCGGCGCCACTCGCGCGCACATCGACCAGCGGCTCGTGCAGGGCGGCGACTGGCTGGGGATCACCGCCGACGAGTTCATCGCGCTGTCGATCCTGTCGAGCCTCGCCGGGGCCGGCGTCGGTGCGATCTTCGTCGCCCTCGGCGTCGGCGGCGGCGCGACCGTCGCGGTCGCCGTGGTCGTCGGGGGGTGGCTGCCGAACCTGCAGCTCGGCCACGCGATCGCCGAACGGTTCAAGAACGTCCAGCGCAACCTGCCGGCGGCGCTGGATCTGGCGACCATGTGCATGAGCGCCGGCCTGGACCTGCCCGGCGCGCTCCGCCAGGTCGTGGCCCACTTGCCGCGGCGCGACTCGGCCATCCGCGACGAGATCGAGCGCATCCTGCACGCGCTGTCGCTGGGCCACACCCGGCGCCGCGCGCTCGAGGACTTCGCGGAGCGCGTGCCGGTGCCGGCGGTCAAGGACTTCGTCGGCGCGGTCGTGCTCGGCGAGGAAAAGGGCACGCCGCTGGCCGAGGTCCTCGCGATCCAGGCCGGCATGTTGCGCATGCGCCGCAGCGTCAACGCCGAGGAGGCCGCCGCCAAGGCCGGCACGAAGATGATGCTGCCCCTGATGATGCTGTTTGGCTGCGTGTTCCTTCTGTTGATGGGACCGTTCGTCATCCAGGTGATGACCGGAGGACTGTGATGACCGCGCAGATGTTGATTACCGGACCCGACGGCGCGACGGCCCGCCACGCCCTCGCCATGGGCGAGCGCGTGACGATCGGCTCGAGCCCACATTGCGCGATCGCGCTGCACCACGAGCCGGCGCTGGCGCCGGAGCACATTCTCGTGAGCGCCGAACAGGACCGCTGCTGGGTCGCGGCGGCGCGCGACGCCGCGCCGATCGCCGTCGACGGCCGGCCGTTCGCGCAAGGCTACGTCGGCTGGGGCGCCGTGATCACCGTCGGCGCCACCCGAATCGCGCTCGTGCGCGACCAGCCGAACGCCGCCCCGCGGCCGGCCGAATCGGGGAACCGGCCGAGCCCGGTGTTGATCGTCGCCCTGATCGCGGCGGTCGGCTGGGCCGTGACCACCTTCCGCACCGCGGACGGCGGCGCGGCGGGCGTCGGCGTCCCGGCGCCGGAGCTTTTCGGCGCGGCCGCGAGCGAGTGTCCCGCCGACGGCGCGCCGGCCAGTCGTGCCGAGTTGTTCGCCGCGCGGGCGCTCGCCGCCGAGGAGCGCTACCCGTTCGCGCCGGCCGGCGGGGTCCGCGCCGTCGCGGACCTCGAGCGCGCCGCGGCGTGCTATCGCGCCGCCGGCGACGAGGCGACCGCCGCGCGCGCCGCTGCGCGCGCCGAGCGGCTGCGCCGGCGCATCGCCGAGGACTACCGCCTCGCGCAGATCCGGCTGGACCGCGCGATCGGCCGCGGCGACCGGGACGGCGTGCGCGAAGCGGCCGATGCGCTGCTCGCGCTGCTCGGCGACGCCGGCGGCGAGTACGCGCTGGCGCTGCGCGATCTGCGGCGCCGATTCGGCGGCCAAGGAGGAGAAACGCCATGACGACCCGACGATGGATCCTCGCACTGTGGATGTCGGCGCTCGCGGCCGGCTGCGCCGCGACGACCGCGCGGCGACCGAGCGGGCCGCCGCCGGCCGACCCGATCGCCTCGGTGTCGGCGGCGGAGTTGGCCGCGCGCGGGCGCGCGTACGCGCGCGCCGGCGATCTGGTCCGCGCCGAGCAGTACCTGGCGGCCGCGCTGGCCAAAGGCGGGGACGACCGCGACATCGTCCCGCAGCTCGTCGAGGTGTGCGTCGCCGGTTCGCGGCTGCGCGCGGCGATCGCCCACGCCGACAGCTACCTCGCGCGACACCCGGGCGACGCCGGCATGCGCTACGTGCTCGGCGCGCTGCGGTGGGCGGCGGGCGACCGCGACGGCGCGCGCGCCGAGCTGCGCCGGGCGCTCGAACTGGCGCCGCGGCTCGCGGACGCCGAGTTCGCGCTCGGACAGATCGCGGTCGAACAAGACGACGACGAGGCGGCTCGCCGGCACATGGCGCGCTACCTGGCGCTGGCGCCGAGCGGGCGCCACGCGCGCGAGGCGCGCGCACTCGTCGGGGCGCGCCCGCGGCCGGTCGAGCTCGCGGCGCCGGCGCGCCCGCGGCCGGTCGAGCTCGCGACGCCGGCGCGCCCGCGGCCGGTCGAGCTCGCGACGCCGGCGCGCCCGCAACCCGAACCGGCGCAACAGGAGGTGACGCCGTGACCGCCATCCCGATCGAGGTGTTCGAACACACGCTGCTCGAGTTCTTCGCGCCGATCCGGCCGTACCTCGAGGACCCGGGGGTGAGCGAGATCCTGATCAACGGCCCCCGCTCGATCATCGTCGAGCGATCCGGCCAGCTCATGCCCGTGCCCGCGGCGTTCGACAGCGACGCCGCGATCGAGGCCGCGCTGCGCAACCTCGCGCAGTACGTCGGCCGCCGGTTCGATCGCGAGCATCCGATTCTCGAGGGCCGGATGCCCGACGGCTCGCGGGTCGAGGCGATCTTGCCGCCAGCGGCCGCCGGCGGCGCCCACGTGGCGATCCGCCGGTTCTTCAAGGAGAAGCTCACGATCGACAAACTGATCGCGTTCGGCTCGCTCACGCAGGAAGCCGCCGGGCTGCTCAACGCGCTCGTCGCCTGCAAGCAGAACATCGTGGTCGCCGGCGGCACCGGCTCGGGCAAGACGTCGCTGCTCAACGCGCTGTCGTCGTTCATCCCCGACGGCGAGCGCATCGTCGTCATCGAGGACGCGCGCGAGCTGCAGCTCGCCAAGTCGCACGTCGTCCAGCTCGAGGCGCAGCCCGCCGACGAGCGCGGGCGCGGCCGGATCACGATCCGCGATCTGTTCCGGGCGACGCTGCGGATGCGGCCCGATCGGATCGTGGTCGGCGAGATCCGCGGCGGCGAAGCGGTGGACCTGGTGCAGGCGATGACGTCGGGCCACGGAGGCTGCATGTCGACGCTGCACGCGACCTACCCGAGCGACACGCTCAACCGGCTCGAGACGATGGCGCTGATGGGCGACGTCGACCTGCCGCTGACCGCGCTGCGCGCACAGATCGCGTCGGCGATCGACATCATCGTGCAGACCTCGCGGTTGCAGGACGGATCGCGCTGCGTCACCCACATCACCGAGGTCGCTGGCTACGCGCCCGACGCGGGGTACCAGCTCGTCGACCTGTACACCCGGCGCATCCTCGGCCGCGACGCGGACGGCCGCGTGCGATCGGAGCTCGTCGCCACGGGAGCGGCGCCGCGATGCCAGCCGATGATGGAAGCGCTCGGGTTCGCGGGAGGTGGATCGTGAGCGGGCCGCGGGTCGAGCTGCGCCTGATCGCGGGCGAGTCGAACACGCCGGTGTGGCGGTTCGACGCCGACTCGGGACGCGTCGTCCTGCGCATCGGCGCCGGCGCCCACTGCAACTGGCGGATTCAGGCGCGCGGCGTGCGCGACAACCACCTGATGGCGCTGTGGAACGGCGCGCGGCTGTCGCTGATCGACGCGGGCGCCGGCGATGCGTGGATCGACGGCATCCCGCTGCGCGGATCGCTGGTGGTGGCGCGCGGAACCGTTCGCCTCGGCGACGCGGCGTTCGAGGTGCGCGGCGAAGGCTACGACGCGGCGACCGCGCTCGGCACGCGCAGCGCCGACCCGGCGGCGGCGACGATGCTCGCGGTGGCCGGCCAGCCGGGCGATGCCGAGTCCCCGCCGTCGATGACGTTGCCGCTCACGCCCTCGCCCGCGACCGCCGCGCCGGCGCGCGCCGCCGCCGGCTCCGCGCACGCCGCGCGCGCGCCGGTCGCGCCGATCGCGCACGCCGGCTCCGCGCCCGCCGCGCCGATTGCAGCCGCCGGCACCGCGCCCGCGCCGGTCGCGCCGATCGCGCACGCCGGCTCCGCGCCCGCCCCCGCCGTCGCCGGCGAGATTCCGACGCGGTCGGCGGCGGCGCCGCGGCCGGCGGCCAGCGGCGAAATCGCGACGCGGATCGCGCGGCCGGCGGCCAGCGGCGAGATCGCGACGCGGATCGCGCGGCCGGCTCCCGCCGGCAAGGGCCGCGCCGCGGCGCTGCCGGAGACGAACATCTTGCGCGCGCCGGCGGCGCCGCCGGTGACGCCGTCGACCCGGTTCGCCGTGCCGGATGGCTGCGCCTCCGACGACACCGACGACATCGCGGGCGCGACGCCGCCGAAAGGGCGCGTGCGCGTCCCGCCGCGCACCGTCGCGCTCGCCGCCGTCGCCGCCGCCGCGGCGATCGCGCTGCTGTGGATGTCCCGTACGCCGGCGGCCACGGCCGAGCCGCCGCCGGACGACCCGCAGGCGGCCGCGATCGCCACCGGCGAACCCGCCGGCCCGCCCGCGACCGCGCCGGGCGCGACGACCGCGACCGCGCCATCCGGCCCGCCCGCGACCGCGCCGGCCCGCGACGCCGCCGGAGCCGCGGCGACCGCGCCATCCGGCCCGCCCGCGACCGCGCCGGCGGAAGCCGGCGGCCGGGGCGCGCCGGCAGACGACCCGCTCGCGACCGCCCACTGCAAGCGCCGCACGCGGTGCCGGCCGCGCAGTCCCGAAGAGATCGCCGCCGACCTGGTCATCGCCGGGCGCTACCGCGAGGCGCTGCCGCGCTACCGGCGGCTCGCCGCCGATCACCCGGACGAGCCCGCCTACGCCGCGGTCGTCACCGTGCTCGAGCACAAGGTCGCGCCGCCGTGCGGCGGCAAGGAGGACGCGCCATGCGAACAACGCCGATGATGCCCGCCCGCCGCGGGCGCGCCGCGCGCCGGCGCTGGGCGTGCGCGATCGGAATCGCGGCCGGCATCGCCGGCTGCGACCGCGCGCCCGCGCCCGCCGCGCACGCCGACGACAGCCCCTACACGTTCGAGCTGACCGCGCGCGACGACCGCGGTGCGCCGCTTTCGGGTGTCCGCGTCGTCCTCGCTGGCACCGAGCGCGGCGCGACGGACGCCGGCGGCCGGTTTGCCATGGAGCTGCACGCGCCCGACGGCGCCCGCGCGGCGCTCGCGGTACGCTGCCCCGACGGCTACGCCGCCGCCGACGTCCCCGATGCGGTCGTGTTCCGCCCGGTGCGCGCGCTCAACGGCGGCCGCGCCCCGATCCGGGTCGACGTGGTGTGCCCCCGCGCGCAGCGGATCGTGGCGCTGGTGGTTCGCGCCCAGCACGCGGGACGCGACCGCGGCGGGGTCGAAGATCTGCCGGTCGTGGTCGACGGTCAGGTGCGCGCCCGCACCGGGCCCGGCGGCATCGCCCACGTCGCGCTCGACCGCGCGCCGGGCGCGGCGGTGCGCGTCGCCCTCGACACGTCGGCGGCGCCGGCCCTGCGGCCGCGCAGCCCCGAGCGCATCGTGGCGGTCGGCGACCGCGACGACGTGTACGTGATCGACCAGACGTTCAAGCGCGAGCGATCGCGGCGGCGCCGGGCGCGCCGCGCGGTCGCACCGAGCGAGCCGCGGCCGGAGCCGCCGAAGCCGCGGCGGCCGGTGAAGGTGCAGTAAACGGTGCAGTAAGCGGGACCCGGTGTTGACGCGGCACGGACGGGC
>RFGE01000356.1 GCA_003696105.1 Deltaproteobacteria bacterium
GCCGCAGCCCGCGGCCGCACCGCCGCAGCCCGGCTACGGTCAACCGCAAGCTGGCTACGCACAACCGCAAGCTGGCTACGGACAGCCGCAAGCCGGCTACGCGCAGCCGCAGCCCGCGGCCGCACCGCCGCAGCCCGCGGGCGGGCCGTCCCCGGCGGCCTCCCCCGCGCAGCCGGCGCCACCGCCGCCGGCCGCCGCTCCGGCAGCGCCGAGCGGTTCGCGCACGGTGTTCGGCGTCGGCGCGCCGCCCTCGGGGAATCGCGAGCCGAACTGACGGTCCGGCCCCGGCGACATCGGCCCCGCGCACCGCGGCGTGCGCGGGGCATTTTGTTGCACGAACAACCGTTTGGCCGCCAGGGCGTCGCGTCACACCACGCGCAACATGCGCACGGCAAACGGCGCGAGCGCGATGCGCGGTCCCGGCGGCGCACCCGTCAGCGCGTCCACCAGCGTCGCCCCGTCGGGCACCGCGAGGGTCGCGTCCACCGGGCGGTCGCCGCGGTTGCGCGCGAACACCAACCGGGGCGCTCCCGCCTCGTCCTCGAACACCGCCGTGTCGACCTCCGGCTCGCGCGCCATCCACGCGCGCGGCGCACCGCCGGCTACCGCGGCCAGGTCCGCCGCCAACGCCCCGGGATCGTCGAGCCCGCCCGGCTGCAGGCGCCCGACACCGCGCGGTACGCCGGCGTCGTCCCCGAGCGGCTCGTCGAACGCATCGACCGCGGGCCGGCCGGGGCCGACCACCACGCGCACGCCCTGCGCCGCCGCCGCCTTCACGCGCCGCCACGCGGCCCGGTCGACCCGGCGGTGCGTCGGCATCACGACCGCGTCGACCGCGGCAAACCGGTCCACGCCACAGCCCTCGTCGACGAACACGTGCGGCACGCGCGCGGCGACGAGCGCATCGCGCACCGCGCGCAGCCACCGCCGGTGCGCCGTCGCCCCCGCGTCGCGGTACAGGTGCTCGGCGATGCCCAACATCTCCGTGACTACCGGCGTGACCGGATCGGCCAACGACGATGCGAGCCCGAACCGCGCGTCGGCGCGGGACACGACCACGCCGACCTGCGCGCGCCGCCGCAGCGACGTCCAGCCCACCTCGCGCAGCGCGCCCAGCAGCCGCGCGTACCACTGGCCCACCTCGGTGACGCGGCCGTCGTCGGCGATCGCGGCGCCGTACCAGCGGTCCCGCTGCACCGCCATGTAGAGGTTGAACGCGCGCAGCCCGGCGGCGAGCGCACCGAGCGTGACCGCGCGCTGGTCGGCGGCGGTCATCGGCGGAAGCCACGGCGGCCCGCCGACGCCGAGTTCCGGCGCGAACGGCAGCGGCGACGAGCCCGCGAGGTACAGCGCGCGGCGCGCGACCGTCTCGCCGTCGGCGGCGCGGTGGTACAGGTCGATGCCGGCGACGCCGCCGATCGCCGCCGCGCCGCCGGGCAGGTCGATCAACCACGGGTCGGTCGGCGGAAAGTTGTGAAACCGCGCGACGCCGGCGAGCCCGGCGTCGTCGAGCGCGGCGCTCATCCACGCGAGCGCCCGCGCCGCGTAGACCTCCTTGAACCGCACCCACCGCGCACACCGCGCAGCGTCGGCCGCATCCCACGCGCGCGGCGGGTCGAGACCGCCCGACCACTCGTCCCACCACGCGAGCGCGTCCGGATGGTAGTCGGCGTCGAACGCGCCCGCGCGAAAGAACATCTGCTGCTCGTTGTCGACCTGGACCGCGACGACCGGACCGCCCGGCGCGAGGTACGGCGCCACGCGCTCGCCGAACCGCGCGTACCACTCGCACACCGCCGCGCGAAACGGTTGCGCCGCGTACGACGGCACCGCGAACGCGCGCGGCGGCGCCGGCAGCCACACCGGCGTGTCCCGCGCCGTGCGCGCGCGCATCGCCGGGTCGTCGAGGACGCGCTGCGGGAACCCGAACCCCGTGAGTTCGGCATTGACGTGCGGCCCCGGCCGCAGCAGCGCGCGCAGCCCCGCCGCCGCCACCGCGTCGAGAAACGCGCGCAGGTCCGGGGCGCCGCCGCCCTCGACGACGGACCACGGCACGTAGGTCTCGACCAGCTCGAGCCCGATGTCGCGCAGCGCCGCGAGACACGCGGGCCAGTCGGCCGGATCGACGCGCCAGTAATGCAGGGCGCCGGAAAACAGATCGAGGTGGTCGTCGCCGCCGGCGCGCGCGATCGCGAGGCCGCGCTCGGTAAAGCGCGTGCGAACCGCCGCGGCCGTCATCGCGGCGCGTCGACGTGGCGCCACGCCCCGTCGCGGTCGAGGACGAACCGGCTCGGGCCGACGGCCAGCGGGTGGTCGGCCGCCATCTCCAGTGCCTCGCCGGTGCCGGCCGACGCGTAGTCCGGGTCCCACGGCAGCAGCAGGCAGAACCCGTGGGGTGCGTCCGGCATCGCCGCGAAACGCGGCAGGATGGGATGCGGGTGCCGCGCGCGCTCGGCGGCCAGCGCGAGCACCGCCGCCGGGCCGCCCGGCGCCGCGTCGCGCAGCTCGTAGAACGTGCGGACCTGCGGCGGCGGCAGGCGCAGCTCGCCGGCACGCGCGAGCGCCTCGTCGGGCGTCACCCACGCCTCGTCGACCGTCTCGCGGTTGTCGAACGACGGCGTCTGTCCCGGCGGCAGCTCCGCGACGAAAAACCGCGCCGAGAACCGTTTGGCTTCCGCCGACGGCGTGATCCAGTGCGCGAAGTAGTGGACCCGGTCGAGCGCGAGTTCCACGCCGCGCGCCGCCAGCACCTCGTCGAACGGTTCGCCCGCGTGGACCGCCGCGCGCATCGCGGCGAGGTCGTCCGCTGACACCGGCTGGCGACCGAGCAGCACTCCCGCTTCCTCGAACAGCTCGCGCGCGGCGGTGCGGCGCGGCTCGTGTTCCTCGCCGGGGTCGACCGCGCCGCCCGGGAACACGAACGCCGACGACATGAACGACGCGCGCCGGTGCCGGCGCAGCAGGAACACCTCGGCCTCGCCGGTCCCGGCGCGCGAGCGCACGAGAATGACGGATGCCGCCGGGCGCGGCGCAACCGGCTCGCGGTTCGGGTCGAACGCCATCGCTGGCGGGAGCATACTGGACAACGCGACGCGCGCACCGCGCGCCGGTCGCCGATTTCGGTCGCGAGCGGCTCGGCGGCCGGGGCCGTGCATTTCGGTGCGACGGTCGGCGACGGGGCGGATACCGGAGCGGGAGCGGTGGCGTGCGCGGCGACCGCATGCGGAGTGGTCTTGCAGTACGGGCCGTAGGCGGCCGGCGCGCGGGGGCGGCACGGGTCGCGCGCGAGACCGGCGGCGTGGTCGCGCCCGCCGGGCCCGGCGCCGCGCGACGGGCGACGACACGATGAGCGTCGGCGGCGTGGTCGCGCCCGCCGGACCCGGCGCCGCGCGACGGCGACGACACGGTGGGCGGCGACGGTGCGGCGGTGGGGTATCGTCGGGCGCGATGCGGATTCCCGTTACCGATTTGAAGGCCGAAACCGAGCCGCTGCGCGATGAGCTGATGGCGGCGGTCGCGCGCGTGCTCGACAGCGGGCAGTTCATCCTCGGACCGGAAGTGGATGCGTTCGAGGCCGAGCTGGCGGCGGCGGTGGGCGCCGCGCACGCGGTCGGGGTGTCGTCGGGCACCGACGCGCTGCTGGCGTCGCTGATGGCGCTCGGCGTCGGGCCGGGCGACGAGGTGGTGACGACGCCGTTTACGTTCTTCGCGACGGCGGGGGCGATCGCGCGGCTCGGGGCGACGCCGGTGTTCGCCGACATCGAGCCGGACACGTTCAACCTCGACCCGGACGCCGCCGCCGCCGCGATCACGCCGCGCACGCGCGCGGTGATCGCGGTGAACCTGTTCGGCCGCCCGGCGGACCTGCCGGACGCCGGCGGCGTGCCGGTCGTGGAGGACGCGGCGCAAAGCCTCGGCACCGGCGCGCCCCGCGGCGCGTGTGCGACGTACAGCTTCTTCCCGGCCAAGGTGCTCGGGGCGTTCGGCGACGCGGGCGCGGTCGCCACCGGCGACGCCGACCTCGCCGACCGGGTGCGCCTGCTGCGCGCGCACGGCGCGCGGCCCAAGTACGTCCACGCCGTCGTCGGCGGCAACTTTCGGATCGACGCGGTGCAGGCCGCGCTGCTGCGGGTCAAGCTGCCGCACCTGCGCGACGCGATCGCGCGCCGGCGGCAGATCGCGGCGCGGTATCGCGCCGAGTTGCCGGCCGACGTCCGCCCGCAGGCCGACCACCCCAACCACGTCTACAACTACTTCGTCGTGCGCGCTCCGCGACGCGACGACCTGCGGGCGGCCCTGCGCGAGGCCGGTATCGCGACGGCGATCTACTATCCGATTCCGTTGCATCTACAATCGTGTTTCGCGGATCTCGGCTATCGGCAGGGCGCGCTGCCGCACGCCGAGCGCGCAGCGGGCGAGGTCGTCGCGCTGCCGTGCTATCCGCAGCTCGACGAGGATCGGCAGGCGCGCGTCATCGACGCGGTGCGCCGGTTCTACGGCGCGTAGGCGGGGGGCGCGCCGGCCAGTCGGCGCGCGGTCAGTAGTGCGACAGGCTGCCGGTGACCCGCGCGCGGCGGAGCGCGCCCGCAAACAGCCACGCGCCGCAGCCGCCGCCGACCGCCGCGAACGCGGCCAGCGCCCCCAGCTCGCGAGCGACGTCGGCGAAGCCGGCGCCGGCGAACGCCGCCAGGCGCACGGCTTCGAGCGCCGGCGCCAGCGGGAACGCGTACGCGACCGCGGCGACGCCGCCGGGCAACAGGTTCACCGGGAACAGCACGCCGCCGATCACCGCGCCGAACGCCGCCAGCCCGTACGTGAGCGGATCGGTCCGGCGCAGCCACATCGTGACGGCGCCGCCGAGCACGGTGAGCGCCGCAAACGCTACCACCGCGAGCCCGACCGCCACCGCCACCACCGGCAGGTGCGCCGCGCGAAACGACACGCCGTACAGCGCCGTCCCCAGCGCGAGCGTCGCCGCCGCGCGCACGACGCCCACGACGATCGTGCCGAGCGGCGCACACAACACCACGTACGCCGCGGGCGCCGGCGTCGACAGCATCGCGTCGAGCGTGCCCTCGACCTGGGCGCGGCGCACCGCCGACGACAGCGCCGTGGCCATCGCGTAAAACAGCTCGGCGCCGACGACCCCCACGAGCCAGAACCCGAGGAAGCCGGCGTCGCCGTAGCGCGCCACCGGCGACGACGCGGCCGACGCGCCGACGAACCGCGCCATGTACGCGAGCATCACGACCGACACCACGAGCGCGAGCGTGCGCAGCGCAAACGTCGCGCGATAGCTGGCCGCGATCGCCAGGTCGCGGCGCAAAAACGCCCACGCCACGGCGGCGAGCGACGGCGTGCCGACCCGGCCGGCGTCGCGGGGCGTCATCGCACCTCCGTGGCGCGCGCCGCGGCCGGCTCCGTGCGGCGCACCATGCGCTCGCGGGCCTGGCGGATCGCGCGACCGATCGCGTGCGTCGTCATCGCAGCACCGTCTCGATCGCGGCGTCGACGTCGCCGTCGTGGACGACGTGACCGCCGGCGAGGACGACCGCGCGGCGCGCGGCCGCCCGCGCATGGTCCGGCGAGTGCGTCGCGATCACCAGCGCCGCGCCGGAGTTCGCGCACAGCGCGGCGATGTCGTCGAGCACGGCGCGCGCGCCCTTGGGGTCGAGGCCCGACGTCGGCTCGTCGAACAGCCACACGGCCGGCTCGGCGAGATACCCGCGCGCGAGGGCGAGCCGCTGGCGCATGCCGGTCGAGTACTCGGCCACCGGGCGGTCCCACGCGGCCGGGTCGAGCCCCACCCGCTCGAGCACCGCGGCCACCCGCTGCCGCGCCGCCGCGCCGCGCAGGCCGTACAGCGCCGCGAAGAACGCGAGGTTCGCCCGCCCCGACAGCCGCCACGAAAACGACCGCGCGTCGCCGGCGACGTACGCCACCGCGCGGCGCGCGCGCGCGCCGTCGCGGGCCGGGTCGAGGCCGGCGACCCGGGCGGTGCCCGACGTCGGCACCAGCAGGCCCGCGAGGCACTTGAGCAGCGTCGACTTGCCCGCGCCGTTTTCGCCGAGCAGCGCCACCGACTCGCCCGCCGCGACCCGCAACGACACCCCGCGCAGCACCGGCACCGGCGCGCCCGACAGCCGGCCGCGCAACAGGTCCCGCGCCGTCGGCCGCGCGTGAAACGTCTTGACCAGACCGGCCGCCTCGATGCCGGATTCGCGCATCGCGCGTCAGCCTACTCGACATCGCGCGGCGGCAGGAACACGCCACGCCGCGGCCCCGCGTCCGGCGCGTCGCCGGGCGCGACGTCCCACGCGAACCGCCGCCCGATCGCGGCGGCCAGCGCGCCGAGTTCGTCCGGCGAAAACGCGTGGGCGAACCCGTACCAGCCGGCGAACCACGTCCCGCCGGCATCCTCGCCCGCGTCGACGCCGCGCAGGCGCGCGACGGCCCGGCCCGCCGCGTTGCCGAGCCGGTGGGCGCGCGACGCCGCGCCGGGGTTGTGCGCCCCGCGCACGAAGAAGCTCGCGAGGATCGGTCCGGCCGGCGCCAGCGCCGCGCACGTGCGGAGCGCGGCCTCGCGGTCCGTCCGGTCGAGCACGTGACTGAGGCCTCCCCAGCCGATGAGCACCGCGTCGTACGGGCCGCGCGCGCGGGCCGCGTCGAATGTTTCGAGC
Source organism: Deltaproteobacteria bacterium (assembly GCA_003696105.1). NCBI lineage: Bacteria > Pseudomonadati > Myxococcota > Myxococcia > Deltaproteobacteria bacterium. The sequence goes on from RFGE01000356.1 coordinate 6,681, forward strand.
CGGCTGACGTGGACCTCGCTCCCCGCGCCGAGCCGCCGGCGACAGCGATCCGCCAGCCGCCGCGCCGGCTCGAGCGCGTCGACGCGGTAGCCCCGCGCGCGCAGCTCGACCGCCTCGCGCCCGTCGCCCGCCGCCGCGACGAACACCGCCGCCGGCGGCGGTGGCAGCCGGCGCGCGAACCACGCGCGTTCCCAATCGAACAGCTCGCGCGACAGCGCACCGGGCGCGACGTCGTACGCGTCGATCGCGACGAGCGCCCGCTCGCGCGGCACCAGCGCGGAGCTGAGGAACCCCTGCATCCACAAGCGGGCGCGCAGGGCGATCGCGCGCTCCGCGCGGTCGAGCTGGTAGTACGCACGCGCAGCCGCGCGCAACGCGGCGAATCCGCGCGTACCTTCGCCTCGGTGTTTCGGGCGATCGCTCGCGGCCCACCACCTCGTCGTGGACCGGCCGACAGCGGGCCCGCACGCAAGCCGCGCACGCCTCTGCGCTTCGTCAGCGCTCACGGCCGAGTCGACGTCACACCGCCGCACGCAACCGGCACGCCGCCACGCGCCATGCACTTCGCACGAGCACCCGAGCATCGCCCGGCCGCGGCACACGCCAGCGCACCGGCGGTCGCGATAGGACGCGCACACGGCCGAGCACCGCGCCGGGCTCGAACCAGCCGTCGTCTCCGATTACGGCGTCGCCCGCAAACCGCAGTCGCCCGCCACGCCGGTCGACGAGGCGGTGCACTACCAGACAACCGGTGCGCTCGAACGCCACCAGGTCGCCCAGACGCAGTTCGTCGACCGAGCAGGGCCGGATCTCCACGACGGAGCCGTCCCGCACTGCCGGCCACATACTCGAGCCGCGCACGCGGAGGGAGATCCATATGCCGCGGTCCATTGCCGCGCGCACCAAGGCCGCGGACGTACACGCCCGCACGTACGCACGCGCGCCAGCCACCTCAGGACTGCTGCGTGTTCGGCGGCCCGCAGGGATCTCCAAACTGGCCGGTGATCTTGTCACACGCAAGGGCCAGCGTTTCGAACCGCTGCTCACCGACGACGGTGGGCTTTACGTACGGTTTTCGGTCCGACCGAGTCGGATGTCGAGTTTTTTCAAATTCAGTCATGACGGGAACTCCGCCGATCTTCAGTACAATACCTCTATCAATCCCACATTGCTGGTCGAGGCTCCAGCGGAAGGTGTGGAGCCCGGAGCCATCCATACCAGATCCTCAAGCCCGTCGTCGTTGTAATCGCCGCCCCAGCGCAAGAATACGTCGGCTCCGTTGAACACACCGGTCTCCGCCAGAACAACGTGATCTGCGCTGGTCGCAAGATCGACGGTACCCGACAAGGCGACTGGACCATACATCACGTAGACGACCGGCGAGCCGTCGGCGCTCGTAATGACCAGATCTTCGTTCCCGTCAGCGTCAATATCCCCGCCGTTCGAAATGGCGGCATTGCCGATCCCGCGATCCCCAGGGGTGCCCTCCGCTGAGTTCGTCAACGTGGCGGTCGCGATGGAACTCACCGTTAGTGGCGTGCTGTCGCCGCCAGCCGCCGTGCCCGGTACAGCGTAAACGACGCCGCCGGTCGCCTCGGAGTGAGCGCCGATCAACACGATGCGCTCGCCGGCCGTCGCAATCGAGCCGAACGAGGTGCCGAATCCGGTGGCGTTTTTCCCGTTGGTGACGTGCAAGTCCTTCGTAGGATCGAAGGCGAGTTCGGCGTAGCCACCGGTGGGGTCCGACGTGCGGCCCGCGATGATGAACGCTCGTTCACCACCGGCGCAGCTTGAGTTCCCACCAAACGCAAGGGCGTCAGGCGAACTTGCTCCGCGGATCCGTCCCAGAGCCGTCAGCGAGTTTCCCAGGAAGCACCCGGATGGCGCGGCCGTTCCGCCGGTGACTCGCCACGCCGACACGCCGTTGAGTGGGGCGGCGTCGTTATCGTCGATTTCAATGGCGGCCGGCGCCATGCCGCCGAGCAGGACAACGGCCATGCCGTGGTTTGCGAAGGCACCAGGTGCAGCCACGGCGAGATCGTCGCGGCCATCCCCGTTGAAATCGAGCCCGGCGAGAACGAATCCTAGCACCCCGCCGACAAGGTCGACTGAAGGACTAATCGTCACGTCGGCTTGGTCCTGCGTACGCGGCCCCATCGTTGCTGGATTGAAAAGCGAGCTTCCGCCTCCATAGAAGATGAACACCGACCCGCGAAAGTTGTTCTGGAATGGCGCGCCAACGGCGAGATCAGCCACACCGTCGCCGTTCCAATCCAAGGCGGCCAGCGCATTGCCGAAGAAGCCCGAGGCGACGCTGGGCGTAATCGTCACATCCGGGGTCGCACCAATGCCGCCCGGACCTCCGAGGAAGACGTGGACCGCCCCTGCATTCGTGGACGCACGAGGTGCGCCGACCGCGAGGTCGTCGAATCCGTCGTCGTTGAAGTCGCCCGCTACAACCGATTCACCGAAGCGCTGCGCTGAATCGGTCACGGGAGGCGCGATGACTCCGCTGCGTTCGAAGTCCACGGGTGGAGACAGCGGCCCCATTGTCGCCAGCGCTGAGCGATTGCCGACTGCGTCGACCGCGACGACGGCGAAGTAATAGTCGGTTCCAGGCCGAAGATGTACCGCAGTTGCGACTTCCGTAGCCCCCGGTGCGCTCGGCGAAGGCGGCGTGACGACGGTCGCGGAATCGAAGTTGCCCGCGTCGATCGGCGCGTCGCTCACTCGAACGTCGTAGCCAGCCACGGACATCCCGCCGTCCGACGGTGCCGTCCACGTGATCTGCGCCGACTGGCGATCGAGCGCATTGGCGTCCAGGTCTGCCGGGGCGGCAGGGCCCGTGACGTCGATGACGATGCCCGTGACGACGGCGGTGCCAACTGCGCCGGCGTCGTCTCCGTCGGCCTGGATCGAGTAGGGGCCCCCCTCTGGGAAGACGACGCCGGATCGACACCACGTGGTGCCCGTCACCGTGGCCGGTCCATCTCCTCCCGGAATCGTCGGCGTGATCGTGACGCTCACGGTCGCCGAGGCACTGCCCACCGTCCCGCACACATCCAGTGTCAGAGTGCCCGCGCCAGCAGTGCCGTCCTGGCTGCCGAGGACTGCGTCGGTGACGAACGGCGGGGAAAAGGCGATCGACAACTCGGCCTTGCGAATTCCGCAACTCGTACTGCTGCAGTTGTCAAGTGAATCGCAGGCCTCCGCGGCAAAGTCGTTGTCTCCGTCCGAGAGGGTCACGCGCGCGGCCCCGCCCCCTGACAGCGTCACTGGCGACCCATTTTGCGTAAGAGATCGCGTTGCGCCGGGCTGCGACAGAACGAGCACATCAATTTGTGTGCCAGGCGTACCCGGATCGAGATCCACGTCGCTGCCGACGACAGTGCCACAGGAGATGGTCCCGCCGGCCCCCGTCGCGGTGAAGGTGACGCCGGGGCCCTGGTTGTCGATGGAGACGGTCAGGTTCTCCGTGGTGACGATGCCGGCGGGGCTCGTCACGCTCACGGCGCAGTCGTAGCTGGTCTCGCAGGTGTCGGTGGTGCAGCCGGTGACGCGGAAGCTGGCGGCGCCGCCGGGGCCGACGGCGGTCATCGCCGTGCCGCCGCCGCCATTTTCGCAGGTCGTGGTCGCGGTCTGGCCGGCGCACTCCGTGTCGATCATCGCGTCGATGTCGACCTGGAAGCCGGGCGTGCCGGGGTCGGCGTCCATCGTCACGGTCCCGGTGGGAGCGGTGATCGCGATCGAGCAGCCCTCGGTGACGTAGGTGACGTCAGCGGTCGCGGTGCAGGGGTTGAGCGCGTGGTCCTGGCCCTGGATGCCGATCGTCTTGGCGCCGGGGGAGGACAACGTCGCGACGGCGGTGGTGGCGCCGGAGGCGTCGACAGCCGCGCCGGTGATCTCGAGGGTGTTGACCGTGAACGTCGCGGGTTCGCCCTCGGTGTCGCCGCCGGTGACGGTCGCGGCGAGGGTGATCTGCGTGTCGGCGGTGTCCGGGTCCTCGTCGTCGTCGGGGATGATGGTCGCGCCCGCGGCGGGCGAAGTGATCGCGCACGTCGGCGCGACGCTGTCTACGAAGAAGGTCTGCGCGGGTGCGGCACCGCTGGCGCCGCCGCCCGGCGACACGCACTGGGCGCGGATGGCCTGGACGCCCTCGGCCAGGGTCAGCGCGGTGTACGCGGCGACGCCGTCGTCGCCGGCCGTCATCGTGCCGGCGCTGGCCTCGGCGCCGGTGCCGACGTCGAGGACGAACAGCTCGACCTTGTACCCGGGCGACGTGGTCACCCGCGCGGTCGCCTGAAATCCTGGAGTGTCGGCGTCGTCGTCGGCCGCGGCGTTGAGCACGGGCTGCGGGTAGGCCGACACGGTGACGCTCGGGTTGACGATGGCGAGCTGGCACTGCAGGTCGCCGACGACGAACACGGACACGGAGTCGCTGCCCGTCTCGTCGCAGGCGTTCGTCGCGGTCACGACGAGGTCGACCTCGCCCTCCGGCAGCGTGACACCGTCGAACGTGACCTCATTGTTCGCGTCGACCGTGGCGGGCGAGCCGGCGGCGGTGCCGTTGACGGTGAGCGTGGCCGTGTCGCCCGGCTCGACGCCGTCGACGCGCGCGCGGACGTCGACCTGGACGCCGTCGGCGGTGCCGGTGTCGTCGGCCTGCGTGATCTCGCTGCCCGACGACGGGCTGAGGATGTTGACCGTCACCTTCAAACAGTTGGGACCGCCGTCGCCGCAGGCGGACAACGCCGCGAGCGCGGCCGAAACAACCCCGAGCGAAACGAGTCTGGAAGCGCGCATGTAGTCTCCGTATCAGCCGGTTACGGCAGAACCTTTAGTCCCGCGGAACGAACCCCCCGGGAGGCGGCGTCCCGCGCGAGCACCCGCGGCCACGTCGGCGGAAGCGCCGTCTCCGTGGCCGGAATCATACCCCGATCCCGCAGCGCGTCGCGATAGGCGACGGCCTGCCGGCAACACTCGAGCGACGGCCCGTCGATGCGGCCGTCTTCGGTGAGCGCCATCGCGTGGCACCGCGAGCAGTACGGGCGCACCGCGCAGCGGTCGCACTCGCTCAGCGCGCCCCATGTGAGACGGCGCACATGTTCGAGCACCGGCGAGGTCCGCCAGATGTCGAGGAACCGCCGCTCGCGCAGGTTGCCGGCCGACAGCGGCAGCTGCAGACACGGGCGCACGTCGCCCTGCGGCGTGATCGCGCACACCGCCTCGGCGGCGCGGCACGGCGTGTCGCCGTCGGCGTTGCGGCGGGGCCCGCCGGCGCGCCGGGCGAGGAACCCGCGCAGCGCGTCCATCGACGGCCGGTGACCGGTCGGACCGGTGTCGCCGTCGGTGCGCGCGGTGACGTGCGCGTCCACGTGCAGCCGCGCGCCGAGCGACGCGGCGAGCGCCTCGAGCGCGTCGAGGTCGGCGCCGGTGAAATCCATCAGCGGCGTCTGCAGACCGACCGGCACGCGGCGCGCGACGAGCCGCCGCGCCGCGGCCACCGTGCGCTCCCACGAGCCGGGCACGCGCGTGAGCGCGTCGTGCGGGCCGTGGCGCGACGAGTACAGCGACATGCGCACCTCGATGGCTCCGAGGGCGGCGATGCGGTCGGCGCGCGCGTCGTCGATGTGATGGCCGGTCGTGATGAGCTTGACGGCGAACCCGCGCGCGCGCGCGGCCGCGAGGATGTTGTCCGCGTCGCGGCGCATGAAGAACTCGCCGCCGAGCAGGGTGAGAAACAGGACGCCGGACGCCGCGAGGTCGTCGAGCACGGCGCCGATCTCGTCCAGCGACAGTTCCGGGTCGCGGCCGTGGGTCTGGTAGCAGTGCGAGCAGTCGTAGTTGCAGCGGTCGGTGACCTGGAACGACACCCAGGTGGGCACGCCCAGTTCGCGCGCGCGCCGCGCGACCAGGTCGCCGGCCTGCGCCGGCACCTGCCGTGTCGTCACCGTCGCCGACATCCTCGATCCGAGTGCGTCACGCTACCACGGTGTCGCGTGTGATTTCCACAACCTGCATGGAGTTCGCGCCCGCTTGTGAGATGGTGGCACGGACGCCCGCGTTCACGCCGCGGCCGGGATCACGCGCGGCGTCACCCGCCCGGCGCCGCGGCCACCGCCTCGTGCGGCCGAAACCGCGGCCGGGATCACGCGCGGCGTCACCCGCGCGGCGTCACCCGCCCGGCGCCGCGGCCACCGCCTCGTGCGGCCGAAACCGCGGCCGGGATCACGCGCGGCGTCACC
>RFGE01000357.1 GCA_003696105.1 Deltaproteobacteria bacterium
CCGCGCGGAGCCGCCGGGCGTCCCCGCGGCCGGAGCCGGCGCGGCGCGGCCGGCCGCGACGGCACCGATCGACGCCCGCTCGCTCCGCGGCGCGCAGCCGCCCGGAGCCGCGGCATCGAACCCGGGCCCGGCAGCCGCCGCGCCCCCGTCGCCGCCGGCCGGCGACCCGCGCGCCGCCCTGCTCGCCGCCGCCGCCGCGCGCGCCGCCGCGCTCGAAGCGTGGACCCTGGTCATCGAGTGGCTCGTGCTCGGCGTCGAGCGCGACGTGGCCAGCGGCGCGACGACCGCGATCGCCCGCGCCGACGTCCTGCCCGGTTTGCTGCACCGGGCCGATCGCGCCGCGCGCGAGGCCGCCGCCGCGGCGCGCGCCGCGACCGGCGCCATCCCGTTGGCCGCCCGGCGCGCCTATCAGACGGCGCGCGCGCTGCGCGACGGCGGCCCGGCCGACCAACTCGCCGCCCTGCGCGCCCTGTGGCGCGCCACCGACCGCTGTCGCGCGGCCGTCGCCCTCGCCCGCGCCGCACGCGCCCGCTGACGGCGGATCGACGTCTCGGCGCGCGCCCGGCCGCGTCGTTCGCGGCGATCGCGACGGCCGCGCACCTGCCGACCGCGCACGGCCCGCGCGACGGCGCCGGCGCACCGCGATACCGGAGGACCCGCCGGCGAACGCGCGCAGCCGGGCTCGGTCGCCGTCGTGCGCGCGGCGGCGCCGGCTCCGAGGGTCACGGGCGCGTGCACACGCAGATCTCGGTTTCCCGCGGCGTCGTGCAGTCGTCGGCGGCGATCGGCGCGCACTCCTGCCCCGGCCCGTTTTCGTTGTCGAACGCGCCGAGGCAGGCCCCGCCGTAGGCCGCGCAGGCGTCGCCGCAGGTGCCGCCTGCCGTCTGCGCGTTGAACGCGCAGGTCGTCGCGGTCTGCTGGCACAGCACGTACGCCGGCGCCGCCCCGTACGTCGCGTCGCACGGGGCGCGCGCCGCATCCGCCGCGCCGCCATCGACCGCGCCGGCGTCCGCCGCGCCGTCCGGGCCGCCCGCGTCGGGCGCGGCGCCGGACGGCTCGCACACGCCGCCGACGCACTCGAACCCGGCGGGACATACGGGCTCGCGCTCGCAGCGGAACCGGGTGTCGGCCGGGTCCACGCGCACGACGCAGCCGGTAGCGACCGCGAACGCCAACGCGAGCGGGCGGATCACGGCGCGATCTTATCCGATGCCGCGGCCGGACCGGGCGCGCGCGGACCGCGGACCAGGTCCGCCATCTCCTTGATGGCCCCCGGCGAGTCGATGAACGACACCTCCAGCTCGGCGTCGTCCTTGCGCGCCTCTTCGATCCACAGCTCGAGCGCGCGGCGTGCGGCGATCAGTCCGGTCGCGCGGCCCGGCGCCTGCAGGGCCACCTGCGCGATCCCCGCGCGCCGGACGACATCCCGGATCCACCGGACGTGCTGCCGGTACACCTCTTCGGAGAACCGACCGGAATCGCCGAAACCGAACACCAGCGCGCGCGCGAACGGCAGGCGCCGGCCCGGCGGCAAAAGCAGCGTCTCGCCGCGCCGCCCGCTGAGCCTGCCGGCCTTGATCAGGCGAGACAGTCGGCCGCACAGCCGCCAATCCGCCAGGCCCGCGGCGCCGCGCAGAGGGCGCTCGTCCGAAAAGAAGCCGACCACGAGCGCATCGCCTCGCGCGTGCGCCCATTTGGCCAGCGACGTCGGCAGGAAGTGGACGGGCATGCGATCGTCAGCCCCGCGCGGCGGATGCGATGCGGTCGAGGATGCCGTTGACGAACGCGGGCGACTCCTGTGCGCCGAATCGCTTCGCGAGTTCGACGGCTTCGTTGATCACGACGCTCACCGGCACCTCGTCGCCGGTGAGCAATTCGGCGGTGGCCAGGCGCAAGATGTTGCGGTCGACGCGCGACATGCGGTCGAGCCGCCAGTTCTTCGACGCCCGCTGGATGTGGTCGTCGATGACCGCTCGATGGGCCGCGGTCGCCCGCACCAGCGACTCGGCGAACTCGCGCGCCGCGGCGTCCCCCTCGGCCCGTTCGAACGCCTCCCAAAACTCGGCGAGCGCCTCGTCGGCCGTCGCAGACGGGTTGAGGTCGAGGGCGTAGAGCACCTGCAGCGCGTAGCTGCGGGCCCGCCGACGCGCGCCGGGAGCCCCCATGCCGCTACTCGGCCGCCTCCAGGCGCCGCAGCAGGTTGGCGGTCTCGACGGCGGCCATCGCGGCCTCGGCCCCCTTGTTGCCGGCCTTCGCCCCGGCGCGGTCGATGGCCTGGTCGACCGTGTCGCACGTCAAAATGCCGAACGATACCGGGATCGGCGAGGTCGCGGCGACCTGCGCGATCCCCTTGGTCACGGACGACGCGACGTACTCGAAGTGGGGCGTGCCGCCGCGGATGACCGCGCCGAGACACACGGCTGCATCGTAGCGCCCCGCGTCGACCACGCGGCGCAATACCTGCGGGATCTCGAACGCGCCGGGCGTGCGGTACACCGCGATGTCCGCATCGGCGCAGCCGGTGCGCACGAGCGCATCGACCGCGCCGTCGACGAGGCGGTCGACGATGAACGCGTTGAAGCGCGACGCGACGATCGCGACCCGCAGTCCCGCGCTGGTGAGGTGTCCTTCGACCACGGTGGGCATCGGCCGCTAGCCTAACTCAGGTGCCGTCGCCGCGCACCGCTTGCAAGTGGCCGACCGGATGGGGGTCGACCGCGATCGGGACGCGCTCGACGATCTCGATGCCGAACCCCTCGAGCCCCGCGATGCGGCGGGGGTTGTTGCTCATCAACCGGATTTTTCGGCAGCCGAGATCGGCCAACACCTGCGCCCCGAGCCCGAAGTCGCGCAGCACCTCGCTCGGGCCGGCGCGGTGCGCGCGGGTCTCGGCCGGCTTGCGCAGTACGTGCCGCTCGAACGAATCGAGCAGACTCAGCCGCGGCTTGGGGTAGACGTACAAAAACACCCCGAGCCCCGCCTCGTCGATCGCGCGCAGGGCGCCGCGAAGCTGCGGCTCGTACGGCCCGACGCCGAACGCGTCGCCGACCGGGTCGGCCGCCTGCACGCGCACGAGCACCGCCTCGCCCCGGCGGCTCGCCGCCCGCACGTCGCCGCGCACCAGCGCCAGGTACTCGGCGTCCTCGACCGACGTGCCGTACACGTACGCCTGAAACGGCTCGCCCTCG
>RFGE01000358.1 GCA_003696105.1 Deltaproteobacteria bacterium
GCGGAGCAGGCGCTCGCACGCCTCGAGCTGGCCGGCGAGATGGTGCCTTCGCTCGACTGGTTCATCTACGCGTTCGTGCGCAAGGAGGCGGTGCTCTCGTCCCAGATCGAGGGCACGCAGGCCACGCTCATGGACCTCCTCAACTACGAGGCCCAGGAGGATGATCGGCGTGATACGCCCCCGCCGAACGCGGACGTCGAGGAGGTCTGCAACTACCTCGACGCGCTGACCTTCGCCCGCGAGCAGCTAGCCGACCCATCGGGACTGCCGCTCTCGATGCGCCTGCTCAACGAGACTCACCGGCTCTTGCTCCGCGGAGTCCGCGGCGACAACAAGCAGCCCGGTGAGGTGCGCCGCAGCCAGAACTGGATCGGAGGGAGCCGCCCCGGCAACGCCGCCTACGTGCCGCCGCCTCCGAACGCGCTGCCCGAGGTGCTCTCGGCCTTCGAGCGCTACATCCACGTCGACGATGAGCTCCCCCCGGTGGTCCGCGCGGGTCTGCTCCACGTGCAGTTCGAGACCATCCACCCCTACCTCAACGGCAACGGCCGCATCGGTCGCTTGCTCGTGACGCTGCTGCTCGAGCACTGGCGCCTGCTCACGCGCCCGCTGCTCTACCTGAGCCTCTTCTTCAAGCGCCACCGGCAGGAGTACTACCGCCGCCTCGACGCCGTGCGCGTCGACGGCGACTGGGAGGCGTGGCTGGACTTCTTCCTCGACGGAGTGGCGACCATCGCCGACGAGGCCGTCGCCACCTCGCGCGACATCTTCACCCTGGTGACCGCCGACCGTCAGCGCGTCATCCACCACACCGGCGTCAACTTGCTCGCCGTGCAGCTTTTCGAGCGCCTGCCGAGCCGGCCCATCGTCACCGCGCCCTGGGTCGTCGAGGCGCTGTCGACGACAAAGCCCACCGCGGGTCGCGCCATCGAGGCGCTCGAGACCGCCGGCGTCCTCGTGGAGACCACTGGAAAGAAGCGCGACCGCGTCTACGCGTACCAGGCCTACCTCGACCGACTGCGCGCCGGGACCGAGCTCGGCGACGAAGGCTGACGTCACGCGTTGCGATACGCTCCGCCATGTCCGCAGGCCCTGCGGCGTGCGCGCAGATGGACGCAATCTTCGCGACCCGGTAGGAGCCCCGCTCGCAGGGTGGAGGTCTGCGATAGAATGAGAAACCACCACGAGCACGGACACGAGCACGCGCACGCCGCGGCCGAGGGAAAGATCGCGGATCCGGTGTGCGGCATGGCGGTGAGCGCCTCCAGCGAGCACGACGCGAAAGCGGGAACGCGATGGAAGATTCGTTCGCGGCCCGGACTACGCTGCCGCCTACTGAGCGCGACCGTCGCCGCCGACTACGACCACTGCGGCCAGTTCGCCGACGCGATCGCCGACGAGGTGGACTCGATCGGCATCTGGGCGTAGAGCCCGGCGGACCGCGCCGGCGTGGTCCCGCTCGTCCGCCGGCTGCGCGGCGAGTGAGCACGGCCGGCCCGGGCGCCCGAATCGAGGAGCCCGACGAAAGAACGCGGGCCGCCGGCGGCGAGTGAGTCGGTTATAGTGGATCGGCTGCGGCCGGTTGGGGGATGGCGCGGGGCCGGCCAAGGCGCGCGACGGTGACGAGGCGATGAGGATTGTTGCGGGACAACCCAGGCTGTCCGCGAGCGATGTCGCGAACCACCTGGGCTGCCGCCACCTCACCACCCTGGACCTGGCGGCCGCGCGCGGCTTGGCGAGCCCACCGACGTGGAAAGACCCCGCGCTCGAGGTGCTCGAGCAGCGGGGTTTTGAACACGAGCGAACGTATGTCGACCACCTGCGGGCGCTCGGGATGAATGTGGTCGACCTCCGCGCCGAGGAGGGCTCGGCGGTCGACGCCACGACGAACGCGATGAGGCGGGGGATCGACGTCATCGTCCAGGCGACGCTCGCCAGTGGCCGCTGGTACGGGCGCGCGGACATCCTGCGGCGCGTCGCTCGGCCGAGTTCGCTGGGAGATTGGTCCTACGAGGTCGTCGACACCAAGCTCGCTCGCGACACGCGCGCCGGAACCGTCCTGCAGCTGTGCCTGTACTCGGACATCGTCGGCGAGATCCAGGGGCGGCTACCCGAATCCATGCACGTCGTGTCGCCCGGCACGGGCTTCGAGCCCGAGACCTTCCGCGTGCTCGATTACCTGGCCTACTACCGGCTCGTTCAGCGGCGCCTCGAGGCCGCCGTCGGTGACGGCGACACGCCCGCCGCCACGTATCCCGACCCGGTGCCCCAGTGCGACATCTGTCGCTGGTGGCCCGAGTGCGACCGCCGGCGACGCGACGACGACCACCTGTGCCTCGTCGCCGGGATCTCCAAGCTCCAGCAGCGCGAGTTGCGCGATTGGGGTATCGACACGCTCACGGAGCTGGCACGGCTTCCGCTTCCGCTGCCCCGCAAGCCTCGCCGGGGCGCCGCCGACAGCTATGTTCGCCTTCGCGAGCAAGCCCGCGTTCAGCTCGAAGGCCGAACATCGGGCCGTCCCGTCTACGAGCTCTTGCCTCGCGAACCGGGCCGCGGGCTCGCGCGCCTGCCGGAGCCCTCGCCCGGCGACATGTTCTTCGACATCGAAGGCGACGCGTTCGTCGGGACCGGAGGCCTCGACTACTTGCTGGGCTGGGTCGTGCTCGATGACGCGGGGACGCCCGAGTACCGCAGCCTGTGGGCGATCCACCCGACCGACGAGAAACAGGCCTTCGAAGCCTTCGTCGACGAGGTGATGGCGCGGTGGGCGCGCTTCCCCGAGATGCACATCTACCACTTCGCGCCCTATGAGCCCGGCGCGATGAAGCGCCTCATGGGCCGCCACGCCACGCGCGAGGGCGAGGTGGATCGGATGCTCCGCGCGGGTCTGTTCGTAGATCTGTACGCGGCGGCGAGACAGGCGCTGCGGGCGAGCGTGGAACGCTACTCGATCAAGGACCTCGAGCCGTTCTACGACTTCGAACGCGACGTCGACCTGCGGGAAGCGTCCGCCAACCTCCGCGCCTTCGAGCGCGCTCTCGAGCTCGATCAGGCGACCGCCGTGCCCAGCGACGTGCGGCGCACCGTCGAGCGGTACAACCGCGACGACTGCGTCTCGACTCTGAGGCTGCGCGAGTGGCTCAAGTCGCTGCGGGCCGACCTCGTGGACCGGGGCGAGGCCATCGATCGTCCACGGCTGGAGGACGGCGCGCCCAACGAAGCCGTCCATGAACGCCAACAGCAGGTGGCCGCGGTGATGGAGCGGCTGCTCCGGGACGTTCCCGCCGAACGGTCGGAGCGATCCGCACAGCAGCACGCGCGGTGGCTGCTCGCACACATGCTCGACTGGCATCGCCGCGAAGAAAAGGCCCCGTGGTGGGAGCACTTCCGGCTCGAGTCGCTCGATGAACAGGACCTCCTCGACGAGCGCGCCGGGCTCGCCGGGCTCGAGTTCGTCGAGCGCGTAGGAGGCTCTGCCCGCTGTCCGGTTCACCGGTACCGCTTCGCGCCGCAAGACAGCGACATCAGGGACGGCGACCCGCTGCACCAGGTCGGCGGCGCACCGCTCGGATCGGTCGAGCGCGTCGATCCACGGGCCCGAACGATCGATATCAAGAAGCGCGCCGACGCCGCCAACGACCACCCCACGGCGGTGTACGCGCACACGGTCGTCACCGCGAAGAAGCAGGCCGAATCGCTGCTGCGGCTGGGCGAGTGGGTGGCCGAGCACGGCGTCGACGCCCCCGGGCCGTACCGCGCCGCGCGCGACCTGCTCCTCGCTCGGCCTCCGAGGCTCGCCCATGGTCTGCATGGCGGCGGTCCGCTGGACGCCGACGGCGAGTCCGCGCTCGCCGCGGCGCGCCGCCTCGCCAAACAACTGCGGGGCGGCGTGCTCGCGATCCAAGGCCCGCCGGGAACCGGGAAGACCTATACCGGCGCGCGGATGATCTGCGAGCTCATTCGCGACGGCAACAAAGTCGGGATCACGGCCGTCAGCCACAAAGTGATACGCAACCTGCTCGACGAGGTCGTCAGGGCGGCCGCCGACGAGGGCGTCACGCTCCGCTGCATCCAGAAGGTCGCCGAGAACCCGGCCAAGGACCAGGGCCAGCCGATCGAGGAGACCACCAAGAACGCCGCTGTACTCGACGCGCTCGTCGACGGCGACGTCCAGGTCGCGGCGGGCACCGCCTGGCTGTGGGCGCGCGAGGAGTTCGTCGGCTCCGTCGACGTGCTGTTCGTCGACGAGGCCGGCCAGATGTCCCTCGCGAACGTCCTCGCGGTCGCCGCGGCCGCTCGCAACGTCGTGTTGCTCGGCGATCCCCGGCAACTCGAGCAGCCTCAGCAGGGCAGCCACCCCGAGGGGACCGACGTCTCGGCGCTCGAACATCTCCTCGAGGGTCGGAAGACGATCCCGCCCGATCGCGGGCTCTTCCTCGCGCACACCTGGCGGTTGCACCCGTCGATCTGCGCGTTGACGTCCGAACTGTTCTACGACAGCCGCCTGCAGTCGCAACCAGACCTCGACCGCCAGGCGCTCGTTGGAACCGGCGTCTTCGACGGCGCCGGACTCTGGTTCGTCCCCGTCGACCATCACGGCAACCAGAACTCGTCCAGCGAAGAGGTCGACCGCGTCGCGGAGCTTTACGCGACCCTGCTGCAACCCGACAGCGCGTGGATCGACTATCGCGGCGATCGCCGTCGGCTCACACCGAACGACATCTTGATCGTGGCGCCCTACAACGCGCAGGTCGGCGCTCTGGGCGAGCGTCTACCCAACGCGCGCATCGGCACCGTGGACAAGTTCCAAGGGCAACAAGCCCCCGTGGTGATCTACTCGATGGCGACGTCGTCGCCCGACGACGCCCCGCGCGGCATGGAGTTCCTGTTTAGCCTCAACCGACTCAACGTCGCGACGTCGCGGGCGCGGTGCGCATGCATCCTGGTCGCCAGCCCCCGGCTGTTCGAGCCCGAATGCCGAACGCCGCGGCAGATCCAGCTCGCCAACGCGTTTTGTCGCTACCTGGAGCTGGCACGTACGGTGCCGTGAAAGCTCGGCCCGAGCGGAGGCGACGCCGCACCCCTCCCTCGGCGCGTCGTTCGTGGGCATGGCGCCGTAGGCCGCCTGCATCTCGAGCACGAGGCGAGACATCATCGTGGTGTCGAGCTGAATGAGCAGCCCGAGCAACGGAGCATCGGGGCTGGCCTCCGGAACCTCGGCGAGAACCGGCGTCGGCATGGTCGCGCACAAGTAGTGGTCTTCGTTGTAGACGTGCCGCGCATCCCCAACGTAGGCCACCTTCTCGCCAGCCACGATGGGCCCGGCGCCCGACAAGGGAGGGAGCCGATGATGAGCTCAGCCTTCGTCGTCCAGCGCGTCCCGGACCACGCCCTCGGGGAAGAGCCGATGGCCCTCGAAGATCGTCAGCACCTCGATGGCCTCGGCTCGAACGCGGTAGACGATCCGGTATGTGCGCCTGAGCACCTCGCGGATGTCGTGACGGTCGGCGTACTCGGGCACGACGCGTCCGGCCAGCGGCATCTCGGCAGCACGCTCGACGTCGGCGACGAGGCGTTCGACCCAGCGCATCGCTGCGGCGGGGTTGTCCGCCGCAATGTAGTCACCGATGGCCGCGAGGTCGTCCTTGGCTCGATCGGACCACTGGATGTCGAGCGGCCTGCGCGGCTCCTGCTCGCCACCGGTCATTCGTCATCGGCCCCGCCGAAACGCCGGCGCATCTCGGCGACGACCTGCTCGTGCGGGGTGACCCGGCCGGCCTCGACGTCGGCCAGCCCCTCCTCGACGGACTTCATGAACCGGAAGCGCTCGGTCAGCGCGTCGTACGCGGCGGGAGAGAGCAGCACGCCGGCAGCCTTGCCGTTCTGGGTGATGACGACCGGCTCTGAGCTCTCGACCAGGCGGCGCAGCCAGTCGGCCGCCTTCGCCTTGAAGTCGCTCACCGGAACGATGTTTTCGGAGACTCGAAGCGGTCGCATGGCTACCTCCACTCGGTTGGCCTACAGGACATCCTATATTCGGTCCGAATATAAGTCAACCAGGCGTCCCACGATGCCGGCGGGAGGGCAGTGACATGGCCGTGCCCACCCTGACCTCCATCTCGCCCGTGACCGGCCCCACCGCCGGTGGCGACGTCGTGCGCCTGACGGGGACGGGCTTCGCGCCCGAGGTCGCCGTCCTCTTCGGCGACGCGCCCGCCGAGGTGCTCTCGGTCCGCGAGGAGGCGGGTGTCTGGCTCGCCGACGTGCGCACGCCCGCCCATGCCGACGCGGTGGTGGACGTCACC
>RFGE01000359.1 GCA_003696105.1 Deltaproteobacteria bacterium
CCGCCGCCGCCGCCGCCGTCGATTCCGAGGCCGCCGGTGCGCGCGCGCCCGGCGCCCGCCGCCTCCCCGCCTGAGGATGTGGGGCGCCGCACGTTTTCTCCCCGGTTCGTCCAGCCGACGGTCGCGGCCGAGTCGATCGGTGGGGCCAAAGGGGGCGCCGGCGAGCTGCGCGAGCGGATCGCGGCGGCGCACGAGCTGTACGACCACGCCGACTACGAGGGCGCACGCGACGCGGCCCTCGCCGTGCTGCGCGATTATCCGCGCCAGACGCGCATGTTGCGCATCGTCGTGTCGTCGAGCTGCCTGATGGGCGAGCCGGACATGGCGCGCGAGTACTTCGACAAGCTGGCGTCTCGCAAGGACCGGGTCCAGATGGCGCGCCGGTGCGCGCGCTACGGCGTCGACCTGCAGCCGTAGTGGCGCGGTGGGCCGGCGGCCGCGGCCGCGCGGTGCGGGAGCGTCGCCCGGCGCTCCGTACCGTGGACACGGCGGCGGGCGTGCGTGTAGAGTGCCGCCCCGATGTCACATGCCGCCACGCTCGCCGAGCAGATCACGACCGACCCGCCTCGCCCGCAGATCGTCACCGAGTGCGTCGACCTCATCGACGCCGAGGTCAAGTCGAAAGGCGGCCTCAGCGGCGTCGCGCTGCGCACCGCCTACGCCGGCATCAAGGCGATCAAGCCGGGGTTCATCAAGGACGTGGTCGACGCGTTGCTCGACGACTGGGTGGCCCAGCTCGAGCCGTACTACGCGGCGTGGCGAAATGGCGGGGCGACCTCGTTCGCCGACTACCTGACGGCGCGATCGGACGACGTGGCCAATGAGCTGCTCAAGGTGACCGACGAGCGCGCCGCCCAGACCAAGCACAAGACGGCCGCCAAGTACTACCGCAAGATGCGCGACTCCGCGCAAAAGCACGTCGCCGCGGCCGTGCCCAAGCTCGCGAAGCTCATCGACGCGCACCTGTCCGCGTAGGCGGGTCGCGACGCAGGTGCGCGGCGCGCAGCGGGCGAGGGCCCGGTGTAGCCGACGCGAAGGCGCCGCTGTCGGCGGCGGCCGGCGACGCACGGCCCGGTGCGCCTGCCGCCGGGGCTCGCTCGCGGGCGGGTCGGGCTCCCGCGTCGGCGTCGCCGCACGCGGCCGCGCCGAGCGCGCCAGCGCGGGCTCGCACGCGCATCGGGCGACGCGGGCGCTCGGCCGCCGCGCACGACGGCGGCAGCCCCGGGTCGCATCTTATCGGGCAGCCTGCCGCTGCGGCACTTGACCAAAGCGGGGCGCGTTGCGGATAAAGGAACGCATCGCGCTGAGGTGGCGGAACCGGTAGACGCGCCAGACTTAGGATCTGGTGCCATTTTGGCGTAAGGGTTCGAGTCCCTTCCTCAGCACCGGTCTGGTTGCGGTGGCGGCGCGTCGGGCGGGCGCGGCACGCGCTCGCGCGGTGAGGCCGACCCGCACGGGGCCGACGAGGCGGGCGGCCGCGACGCGGGTGACCGCTACAGCGCGCGGATTGCCCGACCGGCAGCCGCCGCGGCACGGAGACCGGGCGGCCGCCGATGCGCGGCTGCGAGAAAGTGCGCGGCCGGGCCGTGCTCGCCGCGCTCGCTGAGCAATCCTGGCGGCGCCTCAGGTCGCGTTGACCGCGGGCGCCGCGGGATGCGACGATTAACGAATGTGCCATGGTCATCGGGGGGGCGCGCGCCGGGGGCTCGGCGGGGCGTCGATCATGTGTGTCGTGGGGCTCGCGGCGCTGTCACCGGCGTGCGGCGGTGGCCAGGAGGCCGGCCCGGACGGGGGGTCGAGCGCCGACGCGGGACCCGACGGCGGCGCCGCCGTGGACGACGACCGCCCGGTGACGTTCTCGCCGGATGTGTGCCAGGCGGATCTGCGCGTGCTGCGCGAGGAGACGTTCGAGGTGCGCGACCACCCGCTGGCCTACGACGGGGACTTTCCGGGCTTTCGCACCGTGTCGACGCCCGACGGCGACGCCGTCGCGCTGGTGTCGTTGATCGACGACCGCGTGCTCGCCGTCGAAGGACAGTCGGTGCCGCGCGCGCCCGACGAGAAGCTGCGCCTGGACTCGTTTACGGTCGTCCCCGACGAGGGCGTGCAAAACGACCCCGACTGGCCGATCGCGTTTCGCGGGTCGGTGCGCAAAAACTCCTTCGAGGTTCGCCTGGGGCTGTTCCGCTCCGACGGCAACGGCGGCATCCACACGGTGATGCTGCAAGGCGACCCGCTGTCGCTGGGCGCGCTGTCGGGGCCGGTGTCCGGTATCTCGGGCGAGCGCCTCGGCTCCGGCGGGGAACTGTACGCGTTCGTGACCCTGGCCGACGACCCGGCGCGCATCCTCGTGCGCGAGCCCCGGGCGGGCAGCCCGATCGAGCTCGTCGTCGCGCCCGGGCAAACGCTGCCCACGGGCGACCCGTCGGCGCCGGCGATCGTGACCGAGGTCCGCAGCGTGAGGCCCGGTCCGCTGGGCAACGCCGTGGTCGAGGTCGCGGTCGAGGACCCCACCGGGACGGTGCATGGCTTCGCGTGGCTCAGCGTCGATCCGCTCGCGGGCATTGCGAACTGCCTGGCGACCGACATGATCGAGTGCAGCGGCGGCGTGCTGGTCGCCAACGGCGAGTCTCTCGTCGACTTCGACTCCGACGGCACGACCCTGGCGGCGGTCATCGCCACCGGCGCGACGCAGCGGTTCGCGTACAAGGTCGTGGGAACGCCAACGACGAACGACCTCGACGGGGCGGTCACCGTGGACGGCGTCCCGGTCACCGGCGGGGTCTTGCCGCGGGTGTGCGCGAAGGACGGCGCGATTTACTTCGCGAGCACAGTCGAGGGCAACGTGCACGAGCTGTTCCGAATCGACTCCGACGGCGCGATTCGCAAGCTCACCGACTTCGCGTCGCTGCTGCAGGTCGACGCGCTCGCCGGCGAGGTACCCGACGAGATCCGCAACCTCGCCGTCGGCTACGACTGCACCGTCGTCATGTACACGTGGGGGCCGTCGGGGCCCGGGTCGTCGCAAGGCTACGAGGGCTACTGGGTGCGCTACGCCGACGGCGACACCATGGAGATCATCGACGAGACGCCCGGACGACCCAACGGCGCCGGCGACCTTCACGACGTGTTGCGCGCGCGCAGCGGCATCGATCCGAACGCCGATCCGCACGAGGTGGTGAACATCGGACCGCGCGGCGAATTTTACTACGTGCCCCACGTTGCGGGCGCGCCCGGGGTGCGCGAGGCGCGCTACGTCGTGTCGACGGAGCCGGTCAACCGGTGCCGGGAGCCGTTCGAGGTCAACAGCGGCGCCGACACGTCGGATGTCGCGCCGGGCGACGGGCGCTGCGATACCGGCGCGACCGTGGGCGCCGACCGCGAGTGCACGCTGCGCGCCGCGCTCGAGGAGACCAACGCGCTGGCGGGCCGCGACGTGGTCGCCTACGCGTCCGCACAGACCACCGCGCTCACGCGCCCGTTGCCCGCGATCACGTCGTCGCTCGAGCTGCGCGGCAACGGGACGGTCGACGGATCGGCACTGTCGGGGGACGTCGCCGGCCTCGTGATCGACGCCGACGACGTGGTCGTGTCGGGGCTGGTGATCGCGAATATGCCCGGCGACGGCATCGTGGCTCGCCGCGCTGTGGTGCTGTCGGGCGTTGACGCCGTCGACAACTGCGGCTGGGGCGTGCGCGCCGCCGCGGACGTGCGCGTCGAAGACGGCGAGCTCAGCCGCAACGGCGCCGGCTGCCCCGGGGGCGGCATCCTCGTCGGCGACCCGGCGGCGCCTGCGCAGTTGCGCGCCGCTAACGTCACCGCGAGCGACAACGGCGGCCCCGGCGTGTCCGTGGAGGGTAGCGTCGAGGTCGCCGACGTCGTCGTCGCCGGCAACGCGGCGCAGGGCCTGCAGGTCGACGCCGACGGTCCGGTGGCGACGCGGGTGTACGTGTCGTACGGCGTGCTCGAGGCGAGCGACAATGGCGCCGACGGCATCGACATCGGCGCCGGGGGGCTCCGCGCGCGCGACGCAGCGGTCGTGAGCACCGGCAACTGCGGCTGGGGGCTGATCGCGGCGGGGGTCGTCGCGTTCGGCGGCGACGAGACGCGGTCGCTGATCGCCGACAACGGCACTGCGGCGGGCTGTACCGGCGGCGGTTTGCTCGTCGCCCACGACGACGACGAGGCCGATCGCAGCGTGGCGCTCGAGCACGCCACGATCCGCGACAACGGCGGCCCCGGCGTGATCGCCAACGCCGCCGTGCGCGTCGACGACGTGGAGGTGTCGGGAAACGACGGGCCGGGCATCACGGTCCAGGCGCTCGACGACTCGGACGCGCGAATCCGGCTCGACTCCCTGTACGGCGACCTCGTCGTGTCCGGCAACGCGGGCTCCGGCATCGAGACCGAATCGGGCAGCGTGTACTTCGACGAGACCGCCGCGACCGTGACCGACAACGGCGGCTGGGGGATCATCACCGACGTGGGCCAGGTCTACCTCGGTGGGTATGGCGCGAGCGCGCGCACCGCGCCCCACGTCGTCGCGCGCAACGGCGGCGGCGCGCAGTGCACGCGCTGGACGCTGGCGGCGGGCCCGAACGCGACCGCCACGTCGGTGCCGTGCGCCGGCGGCGGCGTCGCGATCCTCGGCTGGGATCCGACGTCGGGTACGCCGCGCAGCCATGTCGACCTGATCGAGGTGCGCGACAACCAGGGGCCGGGCATCCTGACCTCGGACGAGCTACAGGTGGACCGCGCGACCGTGATCGGCAACCAGGGCGAGGGGATCGCGTTCGTCGTCGGGGAGGATGTGCCCGACATCGCGCCGGTCCATTTCGAGCTCGGGCCCAGCGAGATCGCGAGCAACGCCGCCGAGGGCGTGCGCGTCGAGGAGGGCGACGTGACCGGCCTCGACACCGTGACGATCCGCGACAACGCCGCCGCGGGCGTCGCGGTGCTCACCGGCGACGTCTGGCTGCCCGAGTCGGCGGTCACCGGCGTGACCTGGCAGACTCGCGTGACCGGAAACGGCGGCGGGACCACGTGCCCGCGCTGGCGCCTCGACGCGACCGGCGTGCCGCTGCGGGAGGACGTACCGTGCTCCACCGGCGGCATTCGCGTCGACGCCGGCGACGTCACCGGCATCGAGGTGTTCGTCACGGGCAACACCGGCGTGGGCATCGAGGCGCGCGATGGCGATGAGGTCGGCGCGGGCAACATCACGCTGACGCTCGGGCAGCTGTGCGGCAACAGCGGCGGCGACACGGCGCTCGACGGCACGCTGACGACGACGTCCGTGGACACGACCTGCCCGTGACCCGCGCGCCGCGCGGCGGGTCGGACGTTCCTCGACGTCGGGGCGCGTCACCGCCGGAACCGCGCGGCCCGCGCGACGCCGCGCGCAGCGGCCGCGAGCGCCTCGCGCAGTCCGCCGCGCCTGCGCGCGGGGCGGCCGTTCGCCTCGCGGTCGACGCGATCGCGCAGCCACGCCAGCAGGGGCGCGAGGCCGGGCGGCGCCGACCGCGTGTCGCGCCCCCCGCCCTCGAGTACCCGCACGCCGCCCGCGCATCGCAGCGCGATCGCCCACACCCACCGGGGCGGCGCCGGCGGACCGTCGCCGAAAAACCGCGTGGCCCCGGAGGCGGCGAGCGCGCGCGCCCGCGCGATCTGCTCGTCGAGCCACGCGCGCTCGTCGGCCGACAGCTCCAGCGTCCCCGCGCCGGCGACGCCCTGGAGCGAGGCCATCGACCCTCCGCTGCCAGCGGGCGCCGCGCCCCGGACCGACGTACAGCGAGTGTCCCTGCACCCCGTGGATGCCGCCGTCCATCAGCGCGACGTCCGCACCGTCCATGACTACGTCGCCAAAGTAGGACGTCTTCACGCAGTCGTCGTTCGGGTCGTCCGCCACCGGCGCCGGACCCATTGTACACCGCGCTCGCGGGCGGGTTCGGCGCGAGACGGGCCGACGGCACTCGCGTCAGCGTCTCGCGTCAGCGCCTCGCGTCGCCGAGAAAGTCGGCGAGCGCGCGGGCGAGCTCCGCGGGGCGGTGGCGCATCATCATGTGGCCGGCGCCGGCGAGTTCGACGCGCCGCCGGTTGGCGAAGCACGCATACCGCCGCTCGAGGTCGTCCGGAGCGAGGCGAAACGCCGATTCCGCGCCCTCGACGAGCAGCACCGGGCACGCGATCTGGCGCCAGAATTCGGCCGCCGTGGCGACGCGGAACGGATAGGGCCCGCGCGTGACGTGCAGCGGGTCGTGTTTGAACCGGTAGCGACCGTCGTCGCCCCGGGCGGTTCCCTTCGCGGCGAGGAACCGGGCCAGCGGCTCGTCGAGCAGCGGGTCGTGCGCCCGCAGCCTGCGCGCCGCCTCGTCGATCGTCGCGTAGCCGGGGTGCGCGCGCGCACGCACGCGCGCGACGCCCGCGAGCCACTGCCGCACGCGCTCGGGCGCACTGTCGGCGGATTCCGGCGGGCCGACGCCCTCGAGCAGCGCGAGCCGGTCGACCGCGTCGGGGAACGCGCCGGTATAGTAGCTCGCGATGCTGCCGCCCATCGAGTGGCCGACGAGCGACAGCCGCGCGCGCCGTACCGCCGGCAACAGCGCGTGCAGGTCGGCCACATAGTCGAGGAAATGGTAGTAGCCGCCGGCGCCGACGCGGTCGCTGTCGCCGTGCCCGCGCATGTCGGGAGCGACCACGTGAAAGCGACCGGCGAGGCCCGCATCGACGACCGGCGCCCAACTCCACGCGAGGTCGAGGAAGCCGTGCACCAGGACGACCGTGTGGTCGAGGCTCGCGTCACCGGCGCCCCACTCCAGGACGTGCAGGGTCAGGCCGGTGTCCAACGGGATTCGGCGCGACAGCGGCTCGGCCACCGGCTCACTCGGCCTCGATCCGATACACGACGCCGCGGTCGAGCGCGGTGACGTACAGCTCACCGTAGGCGTCCTCGCCGAAGCTCGACAGCTCGTTCGCGAGCAGGCCGTCGGGCGCGAGGTCGTCCGTCACGTCGACCGGGTCGCCATCGGGCAGGCCCCCCGCCTGGCGAACCGTGAAGATCTCGCCGGTGCAATAGTCGCCGTAGAAGTAGGCGCCCGCGTAGTCCGGCAGGCACGCGCCGCGGTAGACGTAGCCGCCGGTGATGGAACAGCGGCCGCCCGTGTGGCGATACTCGACGAACGGCGGCACGTAGCCGGCCGGTTCGCTGCAGTTGGTTTCCCCCGGGCGGCACGTCGACCCTTCGTAGATGCGCCACCCGTAGTTGGCGCCCCCGGCCGCGCCGGCCGGTTGAAAGTCGACTTCTTCGACCGTGTTCTGGCCGACGTCGCCGATCCACAGGTCGCCGGTCATCCGGTCGAAGCTCACGCGCCACGGATTGCGCAGGCCGTACGCCCAGATCTCGGGGCGGCCGCCGCCGCCCGCGAACGGGTTGTCCTGCGGAATGGCGTACGGGTCGCCGCCGCGCACGTCGATGCGAAGGAGCTTGCCGAGGAGCGTGTCCAGCTTCTGTCCGTTGTTTTGCGGATCGTTGCCGCTGCCTCCATCTCCGCTGGTGACGTACAGGTAGCCGTCCGGCCCGAAGCCGAGCCAGCCGGCGTTGTGGTTGCCGAACGGCTGCGCGATCGTGAGCAGTCGCCGCTCCGAACTGGGATCGGCGACGTTCGGGTCCGCGGTGACGGAGAACGCGGCGACCACGGTGTCACCGTCGCTGACGCCGCTGCCGGCGCGGGCGGTGTAGTCGACGTAGAACAGTCCGCTCGTCGCGAAGTCCGGCGCGAACGCGAGGCCGAGCAAGCCCTGCTCGTTTCCGCGATCGAATACGCGTCCGCGGATGTCGAGGAATGGTTCCGCCAGCAGCGTCCCGTCGGCGACGACGCGAATGACCCCGGCTTGCTCGACGATGAACAGCCGCGGGTCGCCCGCCGG
Source organism: Deltaproteobacteria bacterium (assembly GCA_003696105.1). Taxonomy (NCBI): domain Bacteria; kingdom Pseudomonadati; phylum Myxococcota; class Myxococcia; species Deltaproteobacteria bacterium. The sequence continues at coordinate 7,927 of RFGE01000359.1, forward strand.
CGCGGTGACATAGACGGGGCGCGACAGGCCGGTCACGACCGGCACGAGGGCGAGCGACGCGCCGGTTGCGGGCGTGCAGAACGGCGCGACCGGCGCGTCGGGCGGCGCGGCGTCCGGGATCGGTGCGTCGGCGGCCGGGACCGGCGCGTCGACGGGGGCGGCGTCGCCTGCAGCGATGTCGTCGTCGTCGTCGCCGCCTCCGCCGCACGCCGCGAGCGCGGCCGGCGCGAGTGCCGCGAGGGCGAAGCGGGCGACCGTCTGGAACCTCGATGTGCGCATACCGTGAGCGTACACCGCTCGCGCGGTCGCGGACGCTCGGTCGACCGGATCGGTTGCGGCGGTCGTCGGTGCCTCGCCGGCGGCGCCGCGCGCGGGGCGAGGCGCGACGCGCGCGGCACGCTGCGCGATCCCGGCCCGCGGACGGTTCGCGCGAACGGGCAGTCGCGTCGCGAGGCCCGGTGCGCGCGCCGCGGCCGGCGCCGATCTGGCGCGTTGTCACACGCGAGGTGTATGCTTGGGTTCCATGGATGCACGCTTGACGCGCGACGGCCTGCTCCGGTTCGAGCTCAGGCTGGACACGCGGCAGCGGCGGGCGCTGTACGAGCGCTTCGAGGAGCTTCGCCGAGCACACGGCGCCCCGTTGTCGGACGCCGAGTGCCTGGCCTTGCTCGTCGAGGACTTCTTCGTCGGACCGCAAGGGTTGGTTCCCGACGAAGACGACGGCGTCGCCGTGGCCGTGTAGGTTGTGGTGTAAACGATTCGAAGGCGCCGCGCAGGCGCGCGATCACACGCCGTCCGCTCGATCGGCCTTGTCGCGGTCGACCGGGCGCCCACGCGTGTCGATCCGCACGTCGCCGACGCGGATGTCGATCCGATTGGCGAGTCGGCCGAAGCCGTACAGCGCCGCGCCCGCGAGGCCGAGCGGCACGAAGAACACCCAGCCGACGAATGTGCCGGGCTCGTGGCGGGCCCACACGATGAACGCGACCACCAGCCCGAGCACGATGCTCGCCAGCGCGCTCAGGTAACCGAGCAACAGGAGCCGTCGCTTGCGGTTGGCGGCTTCGAGCGCGAGGATGAACGTGCGGATCTGCTCCGGGGTGAGTTCGCGCAGTTTCGCTTCCAGGTCCGGGTCACCGAGCTGCTGTGCCGCGATGCGGGCGACCTCGTCGGGCGACACCGGGCGCCGCGGGTCGTCGGCCGGTGCGGTGGGGGGTGTGGCCATCGCCCGGTCAAGCTACCACGTCCGCCCGGGTGTGCGCCCGAGCGAGTCGGGCTACGCTGCCGGCGATGATCAAGATCGTGGACGACCGACACCGCGAGCTGTGGCTCGCGCGGGCACCGCGCCGCGTGGTGTCGCTCGTGCCGAGCGACACCGAGACGATCTTCGCGCTCGGCGCCGGCGACCGGCTGATCGCGCGCACCGACTACTGCGTCGAGCCGGCGGGCTCGGTTGACGGGATACCGACGGTGGGCGGCACGAAGAATCCCGATGTCGATCGGATCGTCGAACTCGCGCCGGACCTGGTGCTCGCCAACCAGGAGGAGAACGCGCGTGCGCCGCTCGAGCGACTCGCACGCGCCGGCATCGCCGTGCTCGTCGCGTTCCCGCGCCGCGCCGGGGATGCGCTCGCGCACGTCGCGCGGATCGCGCGCGCCCTCGGTGTGGAGCGCGAGCCGGCCGCGACTCGCCTGCTGCGCCGCGGCTATGCCGCGCTGCGGGCGGCGGAGGCGCAGGCCGCATCGGCCCGTCCGCTGCGCGTGTTCGCGCCGATCTGGCTGGATCCCCTGATGACGTTTTGCGGCGACACGTACGCCAGCGACGTTCTGCGCCTCGCGGGGGCGGTCAACGTGTTTTCCGACCGCACGCGCCGCTATCCGCTCGCCGCCGACCTGGGCAACGCCGCGCCGGCGGACCCGGGCGAGCGCGACGTGCGGTATCCGCGGGTGACGCTCGACGAGGTACGGGCGCGCGCGCCGGACGTCGTGCTGCTGCCGGACGAGCCGTACGCGTTTGGCCCGGCGGACGCCGACCGGTTCGCGGCGTTGGGCGTGCCCGCCGTCCCGTGCGATGGCAAGGACCTGTTTTGGCACGGTGCCCGCACGGTCGATGCGGTCGAGCGCCTCGGCGCGCAGGTCGCGGCGCTGCGAGCCGCCGGCGCGCCGGCGTGACCGAGGCGTCGCGGCCACCCGCGCGGGGCCGGGCGTGTGCCGTGGCGCGTGGCGACGTCGCGTCACCGGCGCCCGGCGCAGGCGCACCGTGCGCTACACTCCGCCCGTGGTGCGCGCAAAGGGCAAGGTGAGGCCGCCGCAGTCCAAGAAGAAGCGGCGCGGCCGGCAGTCGCGCGCGGCGCGGCGCGGCGGCGTCATCGCGGGGTTGCGCGGCGGCTTCCGCGACGTGGCGGGCGCGGTCACCGGCCTCGACGACGGCGCGCGGCGGTCGCGACGCGGTTCCATCGCCGGCACGATCGTGGCGGTGGCGATCGCGGTGGCGATCGCCGCCCTGTTGTTGTCGCGGTGACGACGCGGCGCCCGGCGACGTGCCGCATCCAGCGGCGCAGCCGCACGACCCCCGCCAAGGACCGCGCCGAGCGTCCACCCCCGCGTGCTACAACCGAACCATGGCGGCGCCGGACGAGCGGCTGCGGCGCTATCTCGAACGAGTGGCGGCCGGCCCGCGGCTCGGCAAGCACCTGTCTGCGGCCGAAGCGTACGACGCGATCGACGCGATCTTGAGCGACGACGCCGATCCGGTCCGGGCGGGTGCGCTGCTGATCGCGCTGCGCGTCCAGGGCGAGACGCTCGACGAGCTGCGCGGGGCGCTCGCCGCCGTGCGAGCGCGGGCGCGATGGGCGGCGGCCCGCGTCGCCGCGCTCGTCGACCTCGCGGATCCGTACGATGGCTTCCTGCGGCACCTTCCCGCGTCGCCGTTTCTGCCGGCCGTGCTCGCCGCGTGCGGCCTACCGGCGGTGTGTCACGGGCCGCGATCGCTGCCGCCCAAGCGCGGCGCGACGATCCGCCAGGTGCTCGAGGCGGCCGGCGCGGTCGTCGATGCGTCGCCAGGGGACGCGGCGGCGCGGATTGCCGATCCCGACATCGGCTGGGCGTTCGTCGATCTGGACCGGTCGCACCCGGAGTTGGCCGCGCTCGCGCCCGTGCGCGATGCGATCGTCAAGCGGCCGCTGCTCGCGGTCGTCGACAAGCTGCACGGACCCGTGCGCGCCGACCGCACGATCGCGGTCGCCGGCTTCGTCCACCGCGACTACGGCGAGCGCCTGGTCCAGCTCGCGGCGGACGCGGGCTACGCGGCGGCGATCGCGGTGCGCGGAGTCGAGGGCGGCGTCATCCCGCCGCTGAACGCCGGCACCGTCGGCGTCGGCTGGCGAGCGCCCGGCGATCCGCCGGCGCCGGTCGCGGTGGCCGCGACCGACGTGGGGATCACCGGTGCGGACCGGGCGCCGCCGTTGCCGGCGGGCTGCGAGGGCGCGGCCGCGATCGCGCGCGAGGCGGCGCGCGCCGGGCGCGCGGCACTTGCGGGCGCGCTCGGGCCGACGCGGGATGCGCTCGTGTACGCCGCGGCGTCGATTCTGTGGTTCGCCGGGCGCGCCGCGTCCCCGGCGGACGCCGCCGCGCGCGCGCGCGCCGTCCTCGACGACGGCTCCGCGGCGCGGCGGTTCGCGGCTTGACCCCGCGCTGGCCGTCAGCGGGCGACCCACCACCGGGCCACACCCGGGAATCGCGGTGTGGCGCCGATGTCGCGCGGGTTGAGCCCGCGCACGCGCCGGTTCCACGCGTAGTGGCCGTACGGCGCGTACAGCATCGTGTACGGCGTCTGCTCGTGGACCAGCCGGTGGACCTCGTGATACAGCGCTTTGCGTTCGCTGCGGTCGGCGGTCGACCGCGCCTTGTCGAGCAGCTCGTCGACGCGCGGGTCGGAGAACCCGGCGAAGTTCGGGCCGCCGGTGATCTGGCTCGAGTGCAGCAGTTCGTACGGGTCCGGGTCCGGGATCGACGGCAGCCAACCGAACAGCGCCGCGTCGAACTCGAGCAACAGGATGCGGTCGAAGAACGTACGCGAGTCGAGATAGGCGATGTCGAGGTCGACGCCGATGGACGCGAGATCGTGGCGGAAGATCGCGAGCATCTCGTCCATCGTCGGCGTGCGCTCCGACGCGCGAACGATCAGTTCGATCTTGAACCGCTTGCCGTCCTTCGCGCGCAGGCCGGCTTCGTCGAGCATCGTCACCGCAGTCGACAGGTCGAACGGGTAGGGGGCGATGCGCGGGTCCGCGCCGTACATGGTCGGGAAGAACGGACCGGACAGGGGCTGCGCTTGGCCGAGCAGAACATCCTCGATCACCCGCTGGCGGTCGAGGGCGTGCGTGAGTGCGACCCTCACCCGCGGATCGTCGAACGGCTTCCGCAAGCCGTTCCACGCGATGAGGCGGAACCGCGACTCGACCTCCGTTGCCACCTCGAACTTGTCGCGGAACTCCGGCTGGTTGACCTCGCGGACCCATTCGTTGATGTCGGTGATTTCGGCGAAGTCGAGCTTGCCGGCTTTGAGCAGGCCGAGTTGGTCGGTCGCGCGGGGGTTGAGCAGGAACTCGATCGAGTCGATGTTGGGGCGGCCGGCCCAGTAGTCGTCGTTCGCTTCGACCAGAATGCGCTGGCCGGATTCCCAGCGCGCGAACCGGAACGGGCCGGTGCCGACGCCGTGCGGACCGTTCGGATCGCTGGCCTTCGCCACGTCCCCGCCATAGGCGTGCTCCGCGATGATGCCGACCGTCCAGCTGCTGAGCGCCGGGCCGTAGGGTTTCCGGTAGTGCACCACGACGGTGTGCGGGTCCGGCGCCTCGATGGTGTCGATCCGATCCATGTGTGCGCGCCACACCGTCTCCCGCTTGCTGTCGCGGATGACCTTGTGCGTGAAGATGACGTCGGCGGCGGTGAACGGCTCGCCGTCGTGCCACTTGACGCCCTTGCGCAAGTGGAAGGTGAGCGTCTTGCCACCGTCGGTCTGCTCCCACGATTCGGCCAGCCGCGGCGTGAGCTTCATCGCCGCGTCGACGCCGACGAGCCCCTCGAACACCACCGGGGTGATCCGGTCGAACCGAGTGGTGAGCGCGGGGTTGAGGTCGCGCGGCTCGTTCGACGGCAGCACGATGTGGCCGCCGCGCCGGGGCGCATCGCTGGCCGCGGCCGCCGTCACGGTGGCCGCGGCGCCGCCGGCGACGGGCTTGCCACTGGCCGTGTTCGCCGCGTCGTCGGACCGCTTGCCACACCCACTCGCGGCGGTCGCCAAGGCCGCGGCCGCGAGGGCCCATCGAGATCGAGTCGGCTTCATCGCGGGCATCATACACACCCCGGCGCGGCGTGGCCCGACCGGCGGACGCCGGAATGCGCGACGCGCCTGGGCGGTGCGAGCTGCCGAGGCGCGCCGCGCGGGGTCCAGTTGGCCACCGGCCGGCCGATTCGTACGCCGTGGGGACGCCAACGGAGCAGAGCTTGACGGCGCGGGGCCGGCGCGCAGCCGACGCGCACCCGCGAGCGCGGGTCGGCCCGGGCCGCGGCGAGCGCGCCGGGAGGGCAGCGAGGCTGCGCGCGCGCCGACGGCGGCGGCTCGCGGCGGCCGCGACGGCGGCGCTGGCGGCCTGCGCCGGGGGCGGCGGCGCGGCGGAACCGGGCGGCGCGGACGGCGGCCCGGCGGGCCGCACGGTGTCGCTGCCGTTTGCGCACCGCGTCGACGACCGCGGGCACCTGCTCGTGGAGGCGGGGCCGCACTCGTACGTCGCGGAGATCGGACCGTGGGGTACGGTCGTCCCGCCGTTTACCGGCCACGCCGAGGGGGATTGGAAGTCGAACGGGTTCGTCCACATCGTGCCGGACGGCGCGGCGGTCGAACTCGTCGGCGTCGGGGGCGGCAACGGCGACGGCGTGTGCGACCCGGGCGAGGTGTGCGGCGTCGACGCGCCCACCGCGCTGGCCAACGGGGTGTGGTACACGGTCGAGGACGAGGGCGTCACCTTGCGGCGCGTCGAACTCGACCTGCGACCGCGCGACGGCTTCGTGCCCGGTGAGACCGGGTTGTACTCGGTGGCCGTGGAGGTCGGGGGGCTCGTGCTGCATTTCGGCCACGGCGCCGAGTTGTCGCCCTATATCGAGCAGTTGCTCGAGGAGCACGTGCCCGACCAGTGGGCGGACCTGCGCGAACATGGCGGTGCTGTCGACCTGGTCGACCCGATTGACCTGGCGCGCGGCGAGCGGGTCGTGCGCGCGCAAGTGTCGTATATGAGCGAGGTCGAGCAAAGCGGGCGCACGCTGTATCACGCGGTGAGCGTGATCGAGTGGATGCTGTTTCCGGACGACCTGGACTTCGACTACCAGAGCCCGAATCCGTGGCCGTGCATGTTTCAGTTCGTCTCGGCCGCCGATCGCGACGCGCTGCAGACGGCGTTGACCCGGTCGATCCTCGACCCGATCCCGTCGGGTCGGTTTTCGCCGGTCACGTACCCCCAAGTGACGCCGTTTCTGGCGACGGCCGCCCAGCTGTGTGCGACCGACGCGTACGTGCCCGGCGGCCGGTTCGACCGCCTGCGGCTCGCCGGCAGCAACACGTGGATCGACAACCCGACCACCCCGTTTCGCGCCGACGTGTTCTCGGTCTACGACATCCGCCGGGGCGAGGTGTTCGACGCGCTCGCATCGGACATCGACCCGTCGGCCGAGCTGATGCTGTTCCGCGAGCTGGCGCTGCGGGCCGAGCGCGGAGCCGGCGTCGCGCTGTCGGAGGGCGGGGTCGTCACCGGCGTGAGGTCGGTCGGCGGCGAGGTGCTCGGCCTCGACGTCGCATCCGACACGCCCGCGTCCTCGTCGTTCGTCGTCCGAATTCGATGGGCGTACGGCGACGGGGCCGACGCGCTGCTCGGGCGCTACTGGCCGGTGCGCTACCGGTTGTTGGCCGACCGCGTGGCGGTGCATTGGGGCGCGGCCGCGCCCGACCGGGCGTCGGCGGTCGTCCCGCCGGAGATCGGCGACGACCCGCGCTGCGACGGCGCGCCCGTCGTCTGCTACGACCACGACGTCACCTACGGACTGTACGGTCGCTAGCTGGCGGTTGCGCGTAGCCACCGGCTGCGGTCGCGATCTGCGACCGCCGCTGCGCGCAACAGCCCTCAGCGGGCCCGCGGCTCGCGCAAGTCGACGACGCGCAACGCGGGGTCGGCGTCGATGTCGGCCGCGCGATAGCGCACGGGCCGCCACGGGTTGGCCGTGCCCCACCGCGCGGTCTGGTCCGCGAAGTGCGGCGATCGCGGGTCCGACGAGTTCGAATAGGTGAGCACCGCTTCGGCGCGCGGTCCATCGTCGTCGAACCCGACGACGAGCAGAAAGCTGGTGCCGTAGTCGACCGCGTAGCCGTCGCGGGTCAGGCCGGTCGCCGGGTTGATCGGCGGCTCGGGCCTCGTCGTGGCGCGCGGCAACGCGCTGTCGTGGCGCTTGCGGTAGGCGACGGGGTTGACCGAGCCTTCGCGCGCGAGGCTTCCGGGGACCGGGTATCGCGTGCCCGCCTTGACGGTGTACTGCACCGCGCCCAGCGGCGTGTCGTACGGATCGATGCCTGCCGCGCGCAGGCGGTCGACGGCGCGCGCGATCGCGTCCACGACCGGGTCCGGTCCGCGCGCCGGCGCGGGGGCGAGCCCGCGCGGCGTGCCGATCGGGTCGCGCGGATCGAACGGCACCGCCCACGGGTCGTCGCCGAGCTCCGCCCACAGCTCGCGCCACAGCACGGCGCCGACCGAGTCGACCGAGAACCGGCCGTCCCACGCCGCGAGCGTGTCACACGCGCGCGCGATGCGCGGGCCGCCGCGGCGGCAGCGCGCCACCACCGGCTCCCGCAGCAGCACGGCCGACAGGGCGCGATTGTCGACGATCTGTCGCTTCGCGGCGTCGATCGTGAACCGCTCGACCTCCGCGACGAGCAGGTGGTTCATGCGCGTGCGCAGGCTCGCCGGCTCGCCGGTCGGCCCGTACAGCGGTGAAAACCCGGTCAGTGGCGCGGATGCGTTGGTGAGCCAGTACGAGTCGTTCGCGTTGAGCACGTAGTCGCGCCGGCGCAGCTGCGGGGCGTGCGCCAACGGGATCGAAAACGGCCGGGCGGGGTTGCGGTTCGCGAGCGCGAACACGGACAGCGCGCCGTCGGCGGCGACCACGCCGAGATCGTAGGCGGCGCGCACCTCGGGGACGGTGCGCAGCGCGAGCGCCCAGGCCGCGGCGCCGGCCGGCGTGAAGTCCGGAACGGCCGAGCCGTCGCCGTACCAGACGTTGCCGTCTCGGTCGGCCGCGATCGTGTTGACGAACGGAGTGCCCTGGTAGTCGGCGATCGCGCGGCGCACGCCGTCGACGCCGGTGGCGCGCGCGATGGCCAGGTACTGGTCGAATGGTTGGTTGGGCAACGAAACGTCGCGCAGGGCGAACGCCTGGCCGCCGGTCCACGGCAGACGCTCGCTTTCGACCACCGGCCCGAACACGGTCGTGTAGCTGGTGTGCGTGCGGCGCTCGATCCGGCCGTCCGGGAGGCGTACGTCGACCGCCACCTGCCGCGCGGTCATGTCGTGCCAGCGATCGCCGATCCGGTAGCGCGTCGGCCGGTCCGGATCGAGCGTGAGCCGGTACAGCACGACCCGTCGCGACGCCGAGAACGTGTGCGTCCACGCGACGCGGTCGGTGAAGCCGATGCTCACGAGCGGCACGCCGAGCAGGTTGGCGCCGTAGACGTCGAAGTCGCCGCGCACCGTGACGTGCGATTCGTAAAATCGCAGCGGCCCGTCCCACGGAAAGTGCGGGTTGGCGACCAACAGACCGCGCCCGTTGGCCGTGCGCTCCGCGCCGAACGCCCAGCCGTTGGACGCCGGCGGGGTCGCCCGCGCGATGTCGCCGAGAAAGTAGCCGGCGCTGCCGAGCATACCGACGGACACGACGTAGGCGGCGAGATCGTCCTCGGCGATCGGCCGGACCCACGGCGCACGGGCGCACGCCGGCGGCAGGCCGTCGGCCGGCGTGTCGCGGAGGAACCGGTTGTATCCGTCGGCGAAGCCGCGCAGGAGCGCGCGCGCGTCGGCCGACGCGCTGGCCAGGGCGCGCCGCGCGATGCCCATGACGTCGAGCGACCGGATCGCGACGTCGCCGTCGACGTAGGCGTTGTCGGGGCCCGGGCCGAAGAACCGCGCGCGCTCGCCGCGCACCTTGACGATCTGCTCCGCGAACGCGCACACGTGCAAGGACGCGAACGCGTAACCCTGACCGTAGCCGGCGCTCGCGAGGTCGTCGGCGACGACGTGCGGCACGCCGTCGCCGGTCCATCGCACGGTGGCCCGGTATTCGGCGGCGGGTGCGGCCGGAGCCGCCGCTGGCGGCGCGTTCGGCGCAGGGCTGCCGCACGCGGCGACCGCGATGGACAGCGCCGCGCGCGCGGCGAGTCGGCGGCGCGGCGTGCGCCGTGGCGATCGATGGTATGAGGAGTTCATGTCCGCCTTGCAGCGCTATCACGAGTTGGCGGCGAAGGTCGACGCGTTCTTCGCGCGCGTGGCGGCGCGGCACGGCGAGGCGCTGCGCTGCGCGGCCGGCTGCGACCAGTGCTGCCGCGTGCGACTCACCGTCACCGGCGTCGAGGCGGACGCCATCCGCGCCGGGCTCGCGACGCTGCCGCCCGGCGAGCGCGGCGCCGTCGCCGCGGCCGCAGCCGCCGCGCCGGCGGATCGCTGTGCCGCGCTCGCGCCCGACGGCCGGTGCCGCATCTACCCGTGGCGGCCGCTGGTGTGCCGGTCGCAGGGCGTGCCGGTGCGGTTGGCCGACGGCCGCGGCCTGCCGGTCGTGACCGCGTGCGAGCTGAACTTCGACGGCGGCGGCGGGCTCGGCGCGGTCGACGCCGGGGACGTGCTCGACCAGCAGACCTTGTCGACCGTGTTGGCGGCCGTCGACGCCGCGCGCGCCGCCGAGGTCGGCCGGCCCGCCGGCGCCCGCGTCGACCTCGCCGCGGTCCTCGCCGGCGCCGGCTGACGCGGGGCGGGTCGCTGCGCGGCACTACCAGGCCGCCTGCGCCTGGACCTTGAACACGTTCGCGTCCGGTTCGCTCTCGAGCGGCACCTGGCCGGGGCGCAGCGCGATCTTGTCGCCGTACCAGTAGTGCGTGTACTGGACGAACAGCTCGCCCCAGTCGGCCAGCGGGAAGGCCAGCTTGGGCGACAGGGCACGGAAGCTGTTGGCGGCGTCGTGGAAGTCGAGGATCACGCGGTCGTAGCGCAGCGACGCGCGCACGTGCGGGCCGAGCGCGTAGCTCGGTTCGGCGCCCCACTTGACGTACAGGCGGCGGTCCTTGTTGGCGAGCGGGTCGTCCGGCACGACCTGCTCGCTGCGCACCCACGTCGTCATGCCGAACAGGCGCGCCGACACCGGCCCCGCGATGCGCACGGGCGCGTCGACGGCGAACGTCGTGAGCGAGCCGGTGCCGTCGCCGCTGTCGGCGGTGCCCAGGAAGTTCTCCGCCAGCCCGCGGCCGCCGGTCGAGTGCAGCAGCTCGAGCGCCGGCGCGAGAAACAGCACGCGTTCGGCGTCGTAGTAGGCCGCGCCGGCGTACGCCCAGCCGCGGTCGCCGGGCAGGTCGACGCGCACGTCGGCGCCCACGACCCACAGCGTGCCGTCCTCGATCGGCGACAGCTGGCGCTTGTCGCGGGTCCAGGTCCGCAGCAGGTAGCCGCTCACCAGCGCGCGCCCGATCCGGTAGCCGCCGGCGACGTGCGCGACCGGCGTGAGCCCCTGGTTCTGTTGCAAGCGCTCGCGGTGCGCTCCCGCGCCGGCCTGGACGTAGCCGCCGTCGCCGAGGTCCCAGCGCAGCTTGAACCCGCCCTGGTGCGTGCGCCCGAACAGATACGTGTCGTACGGTTCGAGATAGCCGAACCGATCCCAGAACACCCCGAGTTCGACCGACAGCGGCGCCTGGCCGAGAAAGCGGTCCGCGGCGACCGACGCCTGCGCGATACCGAGCTGGTTTTCCAACTCGGTGGTGGCGTAGTCGCTGTACAGGGAGGCGAACAGTCCGAACTGCGCGCGGTAGTCGCCACGCCGTACGGTCAAAAACAGCTCCGACCAGTCCGGCTCGTACAGCCGCGTGTACGCGAAGCCCGACAGGTAGTAGTCGTTGTCGATGAGCCACGGCTCGCGCGGGGTCGCCTCCAGGCTCAGCGGCATGCGCGCGTAGCCGTGCAGCGCGAATACGGTGTCGACGCCGGCGGTGACGGCGCCCGCGCCGGTCACGTCGCCGGTGTCGGCGGCGGCGGGCGCGGCGGCGAGCGCGGCGCAGCCCGCAGCGATCGCGGCGCGGAGGGTCATTGTGCCTCGCCGTCGGCCGCAGCCGGTCGTGCGGTCGGAACCGCGCGGTCGGGTTGCGCCGGTCGGCCTGGCGACGCGGCGAGCGTGCCGCCGGCGCGGTCGCGGGACGCGCTGGCGAGCTTGCCGGCGCAGCTCGGCAACTCGTCGGCGCGCAAAAACCCGCTGTCGACGACGGTCTGCTTGACGTTGTCGGCGGTCACGAGCGCGACGCGGACGGCGACGACGGGCACGCGTCCCCCGCCGAGTTCGATCGTGTCGCGCGCGTCGACCGGCTCGCCGCGGGCCAGCGCCGCCGCCACGTCGGCTGCCGCCGTGGCCAGCGGGCGGATGTCCTTGAGCACCTCGACGCTCTGCTTGCCCTCGCACACGAAGTTGACGTTGGCGGCGTCCGCGTCGGCGCCGGCGACGAACACGCCGTCGAGCCCGGCGGCGTCGAGCGCCTGGATCGCGCCGCGCGCCATCCCCGAGTTGTTCGCGAGCACCGCGCTCAGACGGCCGCCGGTCTTGGCGATGGCGTCCTCGACGGTGCGCAGTGCCTGCTCGGGAGCCCACGCGCTGTGGTGTTGGTGCGCGACGATCGTCATGTCCCCGCGGTCGACGTAGGGCGCGAGGGTGTCGAGTACGCCGCGCGTGATCTCGGCGGCGACGCTGTGACCCGACTGGCCGGACAGGATCACCACGTTGCCCTTGCCGCCGGTGGCTTCGATCGCCGCGCGCGCCTGGAGGACACCGACCTGATAGCTGTCGTGCGACACGTAGAAGTCGACGTCGGCGCTGGCGATGGCGCGGTCGTAGGCGACGATCTTGGCGCCGGCCGCGTGGGCCAGGCGCACGTACGCGGCGGCGGCCGCCGTGTCGGTCGGCTGGACGACGACGACCTTCGCGCCGCGCGCGAGCACGTCCTCGACCTGGGCGAGCTGCTTGGCATTGTCGTTGTCTGCGGCCAGCGCGATCACGCGGAGGCCGCGTTCGGCCGCCCGCTGTTCGAAGAACTGCTTGTCCTTCTGGTAGCGTTCCTCCTGCAGGGTCGACAGCAGCAGCGCGACCGCCGGTCGATCGCGGTCGGAGGGATCGGCGGAGCGACACGCGGCGGTCGCGGCACAGATGCACAGCGCGAGTGCGACGGTCCGAGGCAGGGTCGTGGTCACGGGCGGTTCCTTCTGGATGCGACGTCGACGAGCGCGGCCGCCATCAGGACCGCGCCCTTGACGATGAGTTGCCAGTTCGAGTCGATTTCGAGCGCGTTCATGCCGCTAGACAGCGTGCCGAGCAGCAGCGCGCCGAGCAGCGAGCCGACCACCGAACCGCGGCCGCCGAACAGGCTCGTGCCGCCGATGACGACGGCGGTGATCACGTCGAGTTCGAGCAGGTGGCCCGCGTTTCCGGGCGTGACGCCGTTGGTGCGCGCGGCGAGCACGACGCCGCCGAGCGCGGTGAGCCCGCCGAGCGCGGTGTAGGCGATCACGGTGGCGCGGCGCACGTCGATGCCCGCGAGGCGCGCCGCCTCGGCGTTGCCGCCGATCGCGTACAGGTGCCGGCCGAACCGCGTTCGCCGGGTGACGAACGCGCCGCCCGCGACGGCCGCCGCCGCCAGCGCGACCGGCACCGGCATGCCGCGGCGGCCGAACACGAACCACAGGCCGCCGGCGAGCGCGACCGCGACCGCGCAGCGCGCGGCGACGCGCACCGGCGGCGGCGCGTCGAGCCCGAGCGCGGCCCGCCGCCGCGCCGTGCGGATCGCCGTGGCGATGGCGAGCCCCGCTCCGACGGCGATCGCCGCACCGGTGAGCGCCGGAGGCAGGTCGGCGACCAGGATGGCGAAGTCGTCGCGCATCGGCGACAGGCCGCGCGCGTCCGACGCGACCAGCGCCAGGCCGCGGTAGGCGTTGAAGCCGGCGAGCGTCACGACGAACGCGGGGATGTCGAACCGCGCGATCGCCGCGCCCTGGACCAGCCCGATCGCCAGGCCGGTTCCGAGCGCCGCGGCGATCGCGACGGCGGCCGGGGCGCCGTGGTCGATCTGCAGGAGCGCCGCGACGACGCCGGTGAGCGCGACGCCCGCGCCGACCGACAGGTCGATCCCCTTGATGAGGATGACCAGGGTCATGCCGACCGCGATGATCGCAATGTGCGACACCTGCGTCATCAGGTTGGCCAGGTTGCGGTCGGTCAAAAAGAAGCTGCGGGTCTGCGGCAGCGCGCCGAGCAGGCCCCACAGCGCGAGCAACACGCCCGCCAGCGCCCAGATCGACAACGACGGCGATCGCGCCGGCGCCGCGGCGGCCGGCCGGCCGGCGGTGACCCGGGGCGCGGTCATGCGCGCCCTCCGACGGCGAGCGACAGGATCGCCTGCTGATCGATGGCCGGGGCGATGAGTTCGCCGGCGACGCGCCCGTCGCGCAATACGAGCACGCGGTCGGCGAGCCGCACGATCTCGGGCAGGTCGGAGGAGGCGATCACGACGGCCTGGCCGCGTGCGGTCAACTCGCGGATCAATCGGTACAGCTCCGCCTTGGCGCCGACGTCGACGCCGCGGGTCGGCTCGTCCAGCAGCAATACGCGCGGTTGCGACGGCAACCATTTGCCGAGCGCGACCTTCTGTTGGTTGCCGCCGGACAGGTGGCGCACGGGCGCGCCGACGCTCGGCGTCTTGACGCCGAGGTCCGCGGCCAGCGCGCGCGCGTCGCGGTCGACCGCGGCGTCGTCGACGAAGGCCGGCAGCCGCGGCAGCGCGAGGTTGTCGGCGACCGACAGGTCGAGGACGAGCCCGGCGCCCTTGCGGTCCTCGGGGACGAGCGCGAGCCCCGCGCGGATCGCGTCGGCCGGGCACGCGATGTGGACGTCGCGCCCGTCGACGGTCACGCGGCCGCCGGTCCGCCCGCGCGCGAGCCCGAACAGCGCCGACAGCAGCGCCGTACGGCCCGCGCCCATCGCCCCGGCCAGGCACACGATCTCGCCGGCGCGCACGTCGAACGACACGCCGTCGACCACGCGCCGTTCCGGGTGGACCGGATGCGCGACCGCCAGATCGCGGACGCTCAGGACCGGTTCGCCCGGGACCGCGGCCGCGCGCGGTGCGTCGAGGTCGGCGGGGTTGCGCCCGAGCATCAGCGACACGAGTTCGTCGGGCGACGTGTCGCGCACGTCGCGCGTCGCGACGAGGCGGCCGTCGCGCAGCACCGCGACCCGGTCGCACAGGTCCAGCACCTCGTCGAGGTGATGCGAGATGTAGATGAACGACGTGCCCGCCGCCTTGCGCGCGCGCACGAGGTCGAACAGGCGCGCCGTCTCCGCGTCGGTGAGCGCGGCGGTCGGCTCGTCGAGCACGACGGCGCGCGCGCGGCCGCCGAGCGCGCGGGCGATCTCGACTACCTGTTGCATGCCGACCCCCAGATCGCGCACCGGCGCGTCGATCGGGATGTCGGCGGCGATGTGGCCGGCAAACTGCTCGAGCCACCGGCGTCCCTCGGCGGACAGCGCGAGCGCGTCGACCAGGCCGCGCCGCACGGGCTCCTGGCCGAGCAACAGATTCTCGGCGACGGTCATGTCCGGCACGAGCGCCAGCTCCTGGTGGACGACCGCGATGCCGGCGCGGCGCGCGTCGGCGGCCGACCGGAATCGCACCGGCTGGCCGTCTACCTGAATCGAGCCGTCGTAGTCGGTGTAGATGCCACCGAGAATCTTGATGAGCGTCGACTTGCCGGCGCCGTTTTCGCCGATCAGGCCGACGATCTCGCCGGCCCGCAGCGACAGGTCGACGCCGTCGAGCGCGCGCACGCCGGGAAAGTCTTTCGTGACGCCGACTAGCTCGACCATCGCCGCCTCCTCGCGACGAACCACGCGCAGATCGCCAGCCACAGCGGCGTGTCGGCCGGCGGGGTGGCGGACGAGCACAGACACGCGGTGCCGGTGCGGCCGGTGCCGACGCCCGCATCGCCGCCGGCTCCGGCGCCGCCGTCGGGACCCGCGCCGGGACCGACCGGGCCGGCGTCTGGATAGTCGCCGGGATCGACCGTGCCGCAGTCGTCGAATTCGTGCGAGCCCGCGCGCTCGAGCACGCTCAGCTGAAAGGCTCCCGCGCCATAGCCGACCATCGGAATGCTGCCGGCGTATGCGCCGATCGTGCCCCGCAGCGTGGAGGTGTTGTACAGCTCCGGGATGAGGTCGTAGTTGGCGGTGGCCTGGCCGACGACCCAATCGATCAGGCGGTCGGCCTCCGCGGTACGCCCGATCGCGCGCAGCACGCCGGCGGCCCGCAAGTCGATCAGAATCCACTCGTCGGTGTCGTACGGATCCGACGATCCCTCCACGCGTTTGTAGCCGCCGGCCGGCGTGCGCAGCGCCGCGAGCGCATCCATGGTGGCCGTCGCGATGCGATCGGCCGGCGGGATGAGCCGCCAGTGGAACGCCTCGACGGTCGCGCCGTCGCGGTAGTCGAACCCGGTCGCCAACCGCTCCAGCGAGCCGGCGAGCACGCCGTTTTGGTCGACGAAATGGCTCCGCAGCGCGTCGACGGCGCGCGCGGACAGGTAGGCGTAGCGGTCGCGGTCGTCGAGCTGGCCGGCGCGCCGCGCCAGCGCCGCCATGTCGCACAGGCCGCGCGCCGCCGCGGCGGTGGTGTAGGCGAAGTGCTGGCGGTTGCCCCAGTGCACCTCCCAGATCGACGCGTCGGCGATCGCCATGCCGGTCGGCTCGAGATTCGCCGCCAGCGCGTCGGCGACCTCGTCGCGGATCACGTCGTAGACCGGCTCGCCGTAGCGGGTCGTGTCCGACAGCCAGGCGACGTCGCCGCTTTCGTCGACGTAGACGCGGGCCGCCCACAGAAACAGCCCCCAGCCGTCGATCTCGATGTTGCGCGTCGGTTGGCCGGAGAAGTCGGCCTCCTCCTCGCCGGTGCCGAAGTAGCGCACCGTGCTGATCCGGTAGGTCACGTCGTTGAGGTACGAGCCGAACTTGTTGGCCTCGGCGTCGAGGAAGAAGTCCAGCGCCCAGCGCGCCTCGGTGTGGTGCCCGGTGCGCGCGAGCGCGACGATCGCGTACGCGGCGTCCCGCACCCAGCCGCTGTGCCAGCCGCCCGGCGGCAGGCTCGCGAGGATCATGCCGTGGTTCTTTCGCTTGGGCGCATCGGTCCACGGTTCGAGCGTCTGGCCCATGCGCAGCACCGCCTCGGACTGGCGCCACACGCGCCGCTCGTCGGCGGTGAGCCCCTCGGGCGGCGGCGTTCGCCACGCCTCCCACTCGGCCAGCGCGTCCGCTAGCAGGGCGTCGGCGTCGCGGCCGTCCGCGAACGCGTCCCACGCGGCGCGCGCGGCGTCGGCGTCGCCGCCGGCGTCGAACAGGACCGCGACGCCCCACGCGGCGGAGCCGCCCGCCGGGATCGACCCGAGCGACGCCTGGAACGCCTGCACCCGATCGGTGCCGCTACAACTGGTTTGCGCCGCGAGGTCGTCGCCGCGCTGCACCCGGTCGAAGGCATCGGCCGCGCAACTCGCCACGTCGGCGCCGCCGATCGGGACGTAGATCATCGCGCCGCCGCCGGGCCCGGTCTCGACGGCCGCGCCGCCGGCAAACGAGATCGACTCCCCGTCGGCGCCGGGCGCGTCCGGGTTGGGCGCCGAGCCGAGCTTGAAGTTGTGAAGCGAGAACACGTCGACGTCGGCCGGTGCGCTGCCCTCGTTGGTGGCGCGCACGACCATGATCATCGCGTTGCCGGCGTAGCCGTATGGCGCCCAGAAGAACGACTCGGTGCGGACGTCGCCGACGGTGACGACCGACCGGATGACGTTGGTCTGATCGACGTAGCCGGTCTGCTCGGGCGCGCGCTTGCCGAGCCACGCGGCGCCGCCCGGCGTGCGCACGCCGAAGTAGGTGTCGAACGCGAGGTTGCGGCGCACGATGCCCTCTGCGTCCGGGTTGGCCGGGTTCGGCCGCATGAACCGGTACGGTCGCTCGAGGAACTGGACGATCGCGTTGGCGTCCGCGTCGAACACCTGGAAGCCGAAGCCGTTGCCGGTGGTCAAAAACCGGTGCGACGGCACCGGGTCGACGGCGCCGGCCGGCGCGGCGGCGGCCGCGACGGCGGCGGTGGCGGCGGCAATACGGCACAGCGGGGTCGTCACCGGCGCGCTGGCGAGGCAGCTTCCATGCCACCGCGATCGCGAGGCCTTAGGCCGCGCCAAGTGTGACCAGATGTCGCACTCGGTTGCCATTGCCAACGGGGCCGACGTCGGCGTGCGAACCCGGGTTGTTCGCCGTCCGTGTCAGAACGCGGCGCTACCGGGGGCGGGGGCTCGCCGCGGCGCGGCGGCCGCCTGGCACGCGGATTGGAACCGGACTCGGCATGTCGTACCGCGCGCTCGGAGGTACTTTGGCCCTGGCCCTGTCGGCCGCCGCGCTGTCCGCGTGTGCGCCGCCGGAGGACTCGCCGCCGGACGCCGGCGGCGGCTCGGACGCGGGATCCGGTCGGCCGGATGCCGGGCCCCGGCCGGACGCCGCGCCGCCGGCGGGGTGCGAGCGCACGTTCGCGCTGCCGGGCTACGCCGACGCCGCCAGCGTGTGGCTGTCCGGCGACTGGCTCGGCTGGCCCGGCGATCCGTCGGTGGGCGCCATCGAGCTGGCGCGCGACGGCGCGGGGTGGTCGGTCACCCTCACGCTCGAGCCCGGCCGCTACCTGTACAAGTTCATCGTGGACGGGTCGACGTGGGTGGCGGACCCGAACAACCCGCTCACGGAGGACGACGGGTTCGGGGGCGTCAACAGCGTCTACGTGTGCGAGGGCGATCCGACCGCGCTGTGCGGCGACCCGGACGCGTTCGACTGGCGCGACGCGGTGATGTACTTCGTCATGACCGACCGCTTCTACGACAGCGACGGCCGCGCCGACCCGGTGCCCGGCGCCACCGACGGCGACGCGCGGTTCGGGCCGAGCGGCCAGTACGAGGGCGGCGACCTGGCCGGCGTGCGCGCCAAGCTCGGGTACCTGGCCGATCTCGGGGTGACGGCGCTGTGGCTGTCGGCGCCGTTCGACAACCGCGACGACGCGGGCGCCGCGATCGACCCGGCCGCCGACAACCACATGTACTCGGCCTACCACGGCTACTGGCCGTCGCCCGGCGACATCTCGTACGCCGATCCGAACAACCCGTCGCCGCGGCCGAAGGTCGAAAGTCGCATCGGCAGCGAGACGGATCTGCGCAACCTCGTCGACGACGCGCACGCCGCGGGGATCAAGGTGCTGTTCGACTACGTCATGAACCACGTCGACGATCGCAGCGGCCTGTTTCAGGCGCACCCGGACTGGTTCGCCTACGCCGAGGGCGGCGGGTTCCGCCTGTGCGGCCCGGAGAACCTGTGGGACGACCCGTACTGGGGCACTCGCTGTGCGTTCACCAGCTACCTGCCTCCGCTGGACCTGTACAACGACACGGCGCGCGCCTGGTCGGTGGCCGACGCGGTGTGGTGGGCCAAGGAGTTCGACCTCGACGGCTATCGGCTCGACGCGATCAAGCACGTGCCGCTTTCGTGGCTCACGGACCTGCGCGCGCGGCTCCAGGCCGAGCTGCCGGCGCCGGCGGGCGGCCGGTTCTACATGGTCGGCGAGACGTTTGACTACTTCAACCGCGACCTGCTCAAGCAGTTCATCGACCCGGACTCGATGCTCGACGGCCAGTTCGACTTCCCGTTCAAGCGCGTACTTTGCGAGTCGGTGTTCGACCCGTCGGGCGGACTCGACAACATCGCCGGCTTCCTCGCCGGCAACGATCGCTACTACGACGCGGCGCCCGACCGCCGCGCCATCATGACGACCTGGATCGGCAACCACGACATCCCGCGCGCGATTCACTTCGCGAGCTGGCAGATGGGCAACTGCACCGAGGGCAGCCATCCGGGCAACGGGTGGAACCCGGGCGCGTTCCAGCAGCCAGCCAACCGAGAGCCCTACGAGCGGCTCGGCCTCGCGTTCGCGATCATGATGACCAACCCCGGCATCCCGCTCATCTACTACGGCGACGAGATCGGCCTGGCGGGCGGCGGTGATCCCGACAACCGGCGCATGATGCCGTGGGACGACGCCGCGCTCAACGAGCACCAGAAGGCGCTGCGCGCCACGGTGCGATCGCTGGCGCGCATTCGCGCCGACTACAAGGTGCTCGGCCGCGGCGTGCGCCAGACGATCTGGGTCGACCAGGACGTGTGGGTGTACCGGATGACCGGCTGCGGCGACGCGATGCCGGACGTGGTCGTGGCGATCAATCGCGCCGACGGCGACCGCGCCGCGCCCGTGCCGGACGGCGCCTACGTCGATCTGATGACCGGAGGCGACGTCGACGTTTCGGGCGACGTGACGCTGCCCGCGCGGGGGTTCGCCGTCTACACGCCGAGGTGAGCGCGGCGCGCGCCGCCTACGGCGTGACGACCGTCGCCGGCGGGTCCGACGTGCCGGACAGCGCGCCGTACGCGACGATGGCGACGTAGCCGTCGCTGGCGGGGATGTCCATGCCGGCGGTCGCGAGGGCGCCGCCGTGCGCGACCGCGCCCTTGGCCGTGACGCGGCCGTCACCGAGCGCGATGTCGTCGCCGACCAGGTAGACGTACCCGCCGGACGCGGCCGTGTCGCGGGAAGCGTCGCGTGCCGACGCGGTGATCGATCCGGTCGCCCCCACGGTGATGTCGCCGCCGAAGAGAGCGACGATGCCGGCGGCCGGCGGAGCGGCCTCGACGAGGATCGGCGTCGTCACGGTCGTGTCGCACGTGAGATTGCCGCCCGAACCGGACCCCATCGTGAGCCGGCTGCCGTCGCCCACGCCGTACGCCGCGCCCGGCGGGCCGAGGGTCCGCAAGCGGCCGTTGGTGCCCGGCTGCCCGGCCGTCGCATGTCCCGCGGTCGCGCTGAGCGGCGTATCGTTGTGGAACGACGAGTTCGTGAGCGCCGAGATGCCGCCGGGGCCGCCGCCGTTGGCCTCGACCTGGGCGACGGCCGGGCCGGTGATCGATTCGCCGGCCTCGGTCTGCACGCTGTCGTCGCATTGCTCGTCGCTCCGGCTCCAGCGCCCGCTCCGATAGCCGAGGTCGGTCGCGGTGATCGCCCCGTCGACGGTGACCGCGTCGGCGCGGAACGCGACGACGCCGCCGGTCGCGCCGTCCCAGGCCGCCGCCGTGATCGCGCCGGTCTCGGTGACGACCAGGTGCGCGTAGCGGGGCACTCGGATGACCGCGACCCGCTGCTGGCCCGGCTCGGGACCGACGTCCGCGTCGCTGCCCGCCGCGCTGCCGTACGAGCGCGTCCGGGCCGAGGCGAACGCGATCTGGTGGCGGTCGACGTTGGCGACCTCGAGCAGCTCCCAGTTGCCGACGTTGACCGTCGCGTCGGGAGCGCCCTGCAGGTTGATGAGCAGCACCTCGTCGCCGGGCACGATGCAGTCGTCGACGACCTCGGTGGCGAGGATGGCGCCTTCGGGGGTGAGCTGGTCGACCGCGTATTGTGGCGCCTCGGCGCACGACCGTCCCGGCACGAGCGCGTCGGCCGTCAGGTTCACCGCCGCGTCCACCACCAGCGTGCACGTGCCGGCGACGCACGTGCCGGCGGGGCAGGCAGTTCCGTCGGCCACCGGGTCGCCGTCGGCGCACACCGGGGCGCCCGTGTCGCACTGTGTCACGCCGGCTCGGCACGGCGCGCTCGGATTGGTCGCGCACGGCGTCCCGGCGGCACACGCGGTCGCGTCCGGCGCGGCCGCGTCGGGCGGCGCCGCGTCGATGCCGGCCGACGCGTCGGCGACCGGAGCGGCGTCCGGTCGCGGTGCGGCGTCCGCCACGGGCTCGCCGCTGTCTCCTCCACAAGCCGCGATCGCCAGCGCGATCGCCGCCACGACTACCCCCATCGTTCGCATCGGTCGACCATAGCGTCCGGACTCACTGCGGCCAAGTCGCTCAGGCGGCGCGCGCGCCCGGGCGCGCCGTGTTCGCCGAAATGCCGTCGCCCGACGAGGCTGGCCGCTGATCACGTTGCCCCTACCACCGCAGCGCCCAGGAGTTGCCCCGATTTGATGGGCAGGTATAGGTGGTAAAGCGCTCTCAACTCGTGTTCGAGTGCGGTCGCGTAGTCAAGATGCGAATGGCGTCGTCGGGCGTCGTAGCAGTTCTCGATGGAGTCGGCGATGTCGGCTCGGGTCTGCGCTCTGCTCTCGAGCGGTGCGCAGCCCGGCAGCTCCTTTTCGAGCGGGGCGACCACACTCTCGGCGACGGCGTCGTCCCGGCAGTCGCCTCGCCGTAGCGATCGAGCGCAGCCCGCTCGTCGTCGCTGGCATACTGGCTGTCGCGATCAACGTGGTGGACGAGGCCCGCCTCG